>JAZNUW010000055.1:0-20933 GCA_045592465.1 Acutalibacteraceae bacterium
GTCAATATTTCATATTAAAAAATTCAGGACACTGAGTCAAAAATTTAATTTTTGGTTAATCTGACTAAGCCGCCCCCACAGGCACAGACTCACCTCTTCGTCAGTGCAAAACCTGCCCGCTGCGAAAACTGAAGACGCAGGCGGACTAAGGCTTTCATATAAAGAAACTGACGTCTACAGATAGTGCGCTTTTGCTTACTTTTGTCGCACAGGACAAAAGTATGAGCCTTCGCGGCTTGAGCGGAATGATGAATTGCACTTTGTGCATAAAAAATGGTCGCAGTTTTCACCGCGACCACAATTTTGCATTTTTTGCCCTCGCCGGGCAGGCATTCTTTTTCCTGCCGCGAAAAAAGAATCAAAAACGCGTTGATGATTTATTTCATCTGAGCCTTGTAATAATTCATAAGACAGCCTTCAAGAATAATTGTCTTCTCTTCTTCTGTCAGACCCTTGACATAAAGTGTGATATCCTCAACACCCTGCTTTGTGATAACCTTGCCGGGAATCTCCTCAACACCGTTTCTGATAGCCTCTCTGATGCCGGGCACAAACACATAATCACCGTCAACGTAGTTGAATTCTCTTTCCTTATCAAGTGTGAAAGGCAGAATTCCCCAGTTGATGCAGTTGCTTCTGTAACGCTTTGTTGCAAACTCATAGCAAATGTTCGCAAAGCCGCCAAGCACCTTCTGGCAGGATGCAGCCTGCTCTCTTGCTGAGCCGTCACCGGGACGTCTTGCAAATACACATGAACCGAACTGAGTCTTCTTAGCAGTGCCTTCAGCATTGTCACAAACCTTTGAAAGCACACTGATAACCTCTTCGGAGGAATTGTTTTCTCTTCTCTTGGCTTCTTCTTCCGCAACAGCCTTTGCACGGGGTACATACTGAGGCTCGCGGCGAGAGAGGGCAAACTCTGAAAGACGAAGAGGATTTGAACGGTATGATGAGGTTTCACCTGAGGGAATAAGCTCGTCAGTTGTGGTAACATCATCGTGAATGACACATGCCAGCTTCACAAGAAGATTTTCTTCGAGTGCGTACATCCTGGGCCAGTCTGTGATGTTGGGGCCGAATTTCAGCTCTGCACTTTCGTCAGCCTTGCCGAAGCCCTGATATACTCTCTTTTCATATACACCCTGCTCAAAAGTATAAGTGCTGTCATATTCGGGAATTTCCACATCAGTTGCTGCTGTAAGCACACCCTTATTAAGAGCTGTGGCAGCAATTGAACGTGAGTCAACAAGAGCAACACCTGAAAGCTGACCGTCACCGGGCTTGCTGCCTTCTCTGTTGGGGAAGTTTCTTGTTGTGTGTCTGATTGAAAGACCGTTGTTTGCGGGCACATCGCCTGCACCGAAGCAAGGACCGCAGAAGCAAGGCTTAAACACTGCGCCGGCTTCAAGGAGCTTGCCCTGAACACCGTTTCTGATAAGTGCAAGATTAACGGGTACGCTTGAGGGATAAACTGAAAGGTTGAAGTAACCGTCGCCTGTGCTCTTGCCGTCAAGAATTGCAGCAGCCTCACAGATGTTTTCAAACATACCGCCTGCACAGCCTGCGATAACACCCTGGTCGATAAGAATTTTGCCGTCAACAACCTTATCCATAAGCTTGAAGTTGACCTTGTCACCGAACTGAGCCTTAGCAGCCTTTTCAACCTCACGCAGAATTTCGGGGTTCTGCTGAAGCTCGTGGATTGTGTAAGCATTTGAGGGGTGGAAGGGAAGAGCGATCATGCTTTCCATCTTGGCAAGGTCGATTTTGATTGCCATATCATAATAAGCAACCTTCTCAGGTGAAAGTGCCTTATAATCGTCAGGTCTGCCGTGAACGGTATAGAAATTCTTAACCTTTTCGTCTGTTTCCCAGATTGATGAAAGGCAGGCAGTTTCAGTTGTCATAACGTCAATGCCGATACGGAAATCCATGCTGAGATTTTCAACACCAGGGCCCACAAATTCAAGAACCTTGTTTGTAACAAGACCTTCCTTGAACACTGCACCGCAAAGTGCAATTGCAACGTCGTGGGGGCCTATGCCTCTCTTAGGTGCATTTTCAAGATAAACAAGTACAACCTGAGGCGGTGTGATATCCCATGTGTTTGACAGCAACTGCTTAACAAGCTCGGGACCGCCTTCACCAACGCCCATTGTGCCGAGAGCACCGTAACGTGTGTGGCTGTCTGAGCCAAGTAGCATATTGCCACACTTTGACATCATTTCTCTTGCGTACTGGTGAATAACCGCCTGATTTGCAGGCACATATATACCGCCATATTTTTTAGCTGCAGAAAGACCGAAAACGTGGTCATCCTCGTTAATTGTGCCGCCAACGGCGCAAAGGCTGTTGTGGCAGTTTGTCATAGCATAGGGCAGAGGGAATTTCTTAAGTCCGCTTGCTCTTGCTGTCTGGATGATGCCCACATAAGTGATATCGTGTGAAATGAGTGAGTCGAACTTCACTCTCATTTTTTCAGCACCGGGAGTGGTGTTGTGTGAATTTAAAATGGAATAGGCAATTGTGCCGTTTCTGTCTTCTCTCGCACTCAGACCCATTGAGCTGAGTTTGGCCTTCTGTTCTTCAGGTGTACCGCTTACAAGCACTCTGCCGTCAACAAGATGCACACCGTGGTTGATGATTTCTATCATTTATACCATTCCTTTCATTTGTTTCAAACTTAATTTAATGAAGCGAAACTTCAATTCATCTGCCCTCGCCGGGCAGGCGTTACTTTTCCTGCCGCGGAAATGCAACCAAAACGCGTTGATGATTCCTTTACTTTAATAGTATCTTCTGTAAATATAATTTATCTCTTTATAATAGTTCTTATCAATTGAACGGAGTCCGTCGTGGCTTATTCTGAATTTCCAGTTTTCTTCAGTCGTGCCGGGAATATTCATTCTCGCGTCCTTGCCGTAACCGCACATATCCTGAACGGCAACTATGGCAGTGTCAGCAGCACTCTTCCATACCGTTTCAATCACAGCCCTGCAAGAACCGCTGTATGCTCCGCCGTCACCCCAGCTGCTTCCGCCGTAGCAGCAATAACGAAGAGCATATGCCCTCTCGTCGGGAGTTGCGTCCCAGAGCCAGCCGAGAATTGTGTTATTGTCGTGGGTACCCACATAGGCAACTGAATTTTTAGGATAGTTGTGAGGCAGGTGTGTGCTGTCGCCCATGGGGTCAAAGCCGAACTGAATGACTCTCATACCCGGGAACTGTGTATCCTCAAGGAGCTTTATCACGTCCTCGCCGAAGGTGCCGAGATCCTCAGCAATAATATCAGCCTCAGGGAGCTGCTTTTTAACCTCATTGAAAAGGCTCATTCCCGGGCCCTCACGCCACTCACCTTTTTTAGCTGTCTTGCTGTCGGCAGGCACTGCCCAGTACGATGCAAAAGCACGGAAGTGGTCAATTCTCACCTTGTCATAAAGCTTGAGAGAGCACTGCAGACGGTTTATCCACCAGCTGTATTTATCCTTTTTCATTTTCCTCCAGTTATAAAGCGGGTTGCCCCAGAGCTGGCCGTCCTCAGAGAAATAGTCGGGCGGTACCCCTGCAACAGCCTCAGGCTGAAGGCTTTTACTGTTTATCTCAAAGCTGTCTGTGTCGCTCCACACATCGGCGCTGTCACGGCTGACATATATGGGCATATCACCTAAAATATAGACATTCCTTGAGTTGGCATATTCCTTAAGGCTTCGCCACTGGGTGAAGAAAACATATTGGGTGAAGGCATAGAAGTCGATTTCATTTTTCAGCTCCTGCCTGCATTTCACAGCTTCACTGTAGCGCTTATGCTTTTCATCCCATTCCCACCAGGGCTTTTTATTATAGAAATCACGAAGTGCCATAAAGTGAGCGAAGGGCTCAGCCCAGGCATTCTGTGAAAGAAAAATTGAAATCAGCTCCTTGGTGGTACCGTCAAGTCTTGCGAAGGCTTTTTTCAGCAGCTCAAGACGGGAATTATATGCGAACTCATGGTCTGAGGCATAGATGCTGCCTGCATATTCACATTCTCTTGCCTCATTTTCTGACACAAGGCCTGTCTGCACCATGGTTTCGGGGTCAATAAGTGAAATGTTGCCTGCAAAGGCGCTGTATGAGCAATAGGGCGAGCCGCTGTCATCAGTAGGGTTAAGAGGCAACACCTGCCAATAGCGAAAGCCCATTTCATTAAGGCTGTCTATAAAATTGCGGGCATCCTTGCCCATAACGCCTGTACCGTACTTACCCGGCAATGAGGTTATGTGCATTAAAACACCTGCTCTGCGTTTGTTTGTCATTTTAAGGGTACTCCTGTATTTTCAGATATAACAAATATATATTATACAATTAAATAGCCTCACTTTCAAGGGTTTAATGCGAAATAATTACTTTTACCTTAAGTTGGTTCTGCTGAAAAGAAAAGCCCTCATATTGGTACCCTGCCGAAAAAATCAACCGTCTTATTTGACAAATCTCCCTCAGATTGATATAATTCCCCATGGATTTTTATATTAAAGGAGATGTGACTATGAGCAATCCGGCTAAAACCGAACTCTTTGAAACAATGCCTATACCAAAAGCCGTAATGCAGATGTCTGTGCCCACAGTTATAAGCTCGCTGGTTATGGTTGTTTATAACCTTGCCGACACATTTTTTGTGGGCTTTCTCAATGACCCTGTGCAGAATGCGGCAGTAACTCTTGCGGCACCTGTGCTTCTTGCCTTCAATGCCGTCAACAACCTTTTCGGCGTGGGCTCATCGAGTATGATGAGCAGAGCTCTCGGTGTGAAGGACTATGAAACCGCAAAGAAAAGCTCAGCCACAGGCTTTTACTGTGCTCTTGTTTCAGCCCTTTTGTTTTCGCTTGCTTTTACAGTTTTCCGCAGTCCTGCCCTTAATCTTTTAGGTGCAGATGACGAAACAAGAAAAGCAACAGCAGACTATCTTATGTGGACTGTATCCTTCGGTGCAGTGCCCTCAATTCTCAATGTTGTTATGGCTTATATGGTGCGCTCGGAGGGTGCATCACTTCACGCAAGCATAGGCACAATGAGCGGCTGTATTCTCAACATTATCCTCGACCCGATTTTCATTATGCCATGGGGTCTCGGAATGGGCGCAGCAGGTGCAGGTCTTGCAACCTTTATTTCAAATGCCTTCGCCTTTTCATATTTCATAATTCTCACTATAGCCAAAAGAAAATCCACCTTCGTTTGCATAAAGCCATCCATGATATCAAAGCGCAAAAAGGTTATTTTCGGCATCTGTGCTGTGGGTATCCCTGCGGCAATACAGAATCTTCTCAACGTTACGGGTATGACTATTCTCAACAATTTCACTGCTGACTTCAGCTCCGATGCAGTTGCTGCTATGGGCATATCTCACAAGGTGAATATGATACCTCTGCAGATTGCCCTTGGCATCTCTCAGGGTATAATGCCTCTTATCAGCTATAACTACTCGGCTAAGAATTATAAGCGAATGAAAGCATTTCTGCTTTTCACCACCAAAATTGTGCTGTCTCTTATGTCGGCAGTTGCAGTGCTCTATTTCATCTTTTCAAGGCAGATTTCAGCCTTTTTTATCGACACACAAAGTGTTATCGACTATTCCTCAGTCTTTCTCCGCGGCATGTGTATATGCCTGCCATTTATCTGCATGGATTTCATGGCAGTGGGTGTTTTCCAGTCCTGCGGTATGGGAAAAAAGGCACTCGTTTTTGCGGTACTCAGAAAAATTGTTTTTGAGATTCCTCTGCTTTATCTGCTCAACCATTTCTTCCCTCTTTACGGTCTTGCCTGGGCACAGACAGTGTCGGAAATCATTCTCGCTATAATAGCTGTTATTGTGCTTGTCAGAATGTTCAGGGGCTTCGAAAGAAAAACTCTATAAACAGCGAAACAGGCTTATCAGTGCTATTGCACCGACAGCCTGTTTTTTATTATATCACTGTGTTATCACACGGAACATATTTCCTTTATCAGCGAGGGTGAGTATATCTGTCACTTCACCCATAGCCTCGCCCATGTTGCCTGGGCGCATATTCATATCGGATCTTTCTCCCTCAGCATGCTCAGGGAATTCTCCCTCAGGCAGCTCCGGTCTTTCAAAGCCTTCGGGCGATTCCATACCTTCAGGCATCTGTGGTTTTTCTCCTTCGGGCCATTCAGGTCTTTCACCCTGTGGCTTTTCGGGTCTTTCAAAATCTTCGGGAGGCTCCATTCCTTCAGGCATTTCCATGCCTTCAGGCTTCATGCCCTGGCCCTGCATCATTCCTGACGAGAAGCCCTCACATCTGACGCCGTCGCACCAAAGGGTATATTCCCCTGCAGTAAGTGTAGGAGCCGAATATATAAACACTGAATAATCATTTTCGGGCACAGTGGTGAAAACTTCTTCATCCTTATCATTTTTAAGCTGAAGACTATTCTTTCCCGACTGTGTTTTATCAAAAGTAAGCACAGCATAATTCTGAGCGCCGTCTTCTATGCGGTCAAGCATATGACCTGATGAAATCACTGTACCGCCGTTGATATGGATGCCCTTATCGGAATCTATGCCTGCATCAGCGCTTTTGCTGCAGGCGGATGTTACGGTTGTGCCGCCGTTGAAAACAAGCCAGCCGTTTGAGTCTATGCCGTCACCCTCGCCTGTTTCACCCGTGACAATAATATTAAGATATCCACCATTTATTGCAGTAACGGAAACATTGTCTTCATTGGTGTTTATTCCGTCATTTCCCGAACGGATATTGATATATCCGCCGTTTATTGTCAGGTGAAGCTCACTGTCAAGGCCTTCATTTTCTGCATTGATGTTAAGCACACCGTCTTCCTTTTCTTCGCCACAGATGTTCATGCTCATTTTTGAATAGAAGGCGCCGTCATATTTATGCAGCTTGTCTGCATCTTCAACTTCCTTGCCGTCTTCACTGAGGACAACTGTGCCCGGCTCATAAATACGTGCAACATATGAGCCGTTGACGGTGTTTGTTGTGCCGTCTGCTATAATAACATTGGCACCTGCTTTTGTTGTGTCAACATCTTTTTGTGCAGTTTCTTCGTCGGCAACACCGCACTCATAAACATTATAAAATATAATCGCAGGGGCAACGCTGCAGGTTATGTCTGCACCGTCAAGAATAAGAGTGACCACTGCCTCGGGATTCTCTTTGGCATCTTTGCCAAGGTCAATTGCAATCTGACCCTTTGACAGCTCACCGCTTAAGCTGTAAGTGCCTGCCTTAGTTATATGCACAACCTTATGCGCTGCGGCCTCTTCAGCACTGTGAGCATCGCTTTCGCTGCCCTCGCCGTAGGTGAAGTCTTTGCCCTGCTCATAATAAACAATATCCTCAGCCACATATATATCGGCTGTGCTGTCTGTCTGTGCTTTTTTGCCGTTAACGAGAATCACATCGTCTGAAAGCCTGATCTGTGTTTTGTCTTTCTCAGACGGTACTGGCACCTTTGCGCAGGCTGTGAGCATAAAAACCAAAAGGCATAGTGCCGCAGCCGCTCTCAGATATTTCATAAAACCACCGCTTTCGTTTTTTTATAATTCTATATTAACGGTGCTTAAAAAAACTTAAAATTCATCCATAATTTTTTTGATTTTCTTTTCTATACTTGCCATTTTCATATCCTCAAGCACCTCGGCGGCATAAAGCGAAAAGGTTTCCTCATCACTGTCAGCGCGTACCCTCTGAAGCATATAAATGCTGCTGCCGTTTTCAAGCACTGCGGCTTCGCCATAGGAAAGGCCTGCCACCTGAGAGAAAAACTCCTTGCCGTAAATGGGGTCATTTTCTTTTATAACCGTGAGGCTCAGGGGCTGGGTGACAATAAGACCGATGCTTTCGTTGTAGCTTTCGTTAACACTGTCGATGTCTGCTCCGCCGTTGACCTTTTTTGCCATTGCGCTGAAGCTGCTGCGCAGTGCCTTCTTTTCACTGTCGGCCATTTCAATGTTTTCGCCCACATCGTTAAGGGTCAGGAATGAAGCCTCCACCGCCTTGAACATCATATATTTCTTTGCGAATTCGCTTCTCAGGGTTTCCTGACTGACCTCATTTTTTCCGCCTGCGCCGTAATAGAAATGCACCAGCTCTTTTTTGCTCATTTCGCAGGTGTTGATTTGTGTCAGAGCCTGCTTGCTCACACCCGCCTTTTCATAATAGGCTGAAAACAGACTCCACTGCTTTTCGGTTTCCTCAGCCACCATTCTTTTGCGGTTGGCGCTGAGGGTTGCACCTGCCTTTTCAATAAGACGGCCTGTGGCAATATAGCTTTTTATCTTGTACTCTGCCGCAGCTTCGGCATCGCCACCCTGCTTCAGAGCCTCGGCATAATAATAGTTATAGACTCCCTCGGGAATTTTTTCACCGAAGAGCCTGACATATCCCTTATCTCTGCCACAGGACGTGAGAGAAAGAACACATATTACAGTTATTGCAACACTAAGAATTTTTCTTAACATAAATTCACCTTACTTGATTTTATGACCCGATTATATCATTATTGGCAGTAGTTTGCAACAAAAAACGCCTCTGTTTTGCCTGTGGAGGGTAGCAAGATAGACAATATCGGGCTTTTTTTATGTTTTTGCTTGACTTAATTGGCAGTTACTGATATAATTCTTAATTGTGTCAGTGCGTAATGCGCTATATGGCACATTCCTTGCTCCATAGAAAGTATGGGGCCAGAGACCAAAAGGAGGTAGAATGACATGAACAATTATGAGACAATGTTCGTATTTTCAGTCAAGAAGGGTGAAGAAAGCGTAAAGGCTCTCGAAGAGAAGTTTACTGCTCTCATCGCTAAGAACGGCACTCTTGAAAGTTCAGCACCTTTCGGCGGCAACGACGGCGTTCGCAACCTTGCATATGCTATCGAAGACGAAACAACAGGCGCATACATTCTTATGAACTATGCATCTGCTCCCGAATTCCCCGCTGAGCTCGAACGTATCGCTAAGATCACAGACGGCGTTCTTCGTGTTCTTACAATCAGAAAGTAAGGAGAGGTAACTATGCTTAACTGCGTAACACTTATGGGTCGTCTCACAGCGGACCCCGAAGTACGTACCACCACAACAGGCAAGTCTGTCTGCACATTCTCAATTGCCGTTGAGCGTTCATTCGCAAGAGCAGGCGAGCAGAGACAGGCTGACTTCATCAACATCGTCGCTTGGGAAAATCAGGCAAACTTCATCAGCAGATATTTCGCTAAGGGTTCAATGATTGCAATTCAGGGTCAGATTCAGACCCGTCCCTATGAGGATAAGAACGGCAACAAGAGAACAGCTTTCGAGGTTATTGCAAGAGAAGTTTCATTCTGCGGTTCAAAGGCAGAAACAGGCACAGTGGCAGCAGCTGCTGCAGCTCCCGCTCAGGCACCTGCTTATCAGACAGCAGCTCCCTCAGATTTCGAAGAAATCGAAGACGACGAAGATTTACCCTTTTAACTAAAAATATTAACAGGAGGCAATTCTCATGGCATACGAAAAAGGCGCACGTCCTAACAGAAAGTCACGCAAGAAGGTTTGCGCATTCTGCGTTGAAAAGGCTGAAGGCATCGATTACAAGGACGTTCAGAAGCTTCGTAAGTTCACATCAGACAGAGCTAAGATTCTCCCCCGCCGTGTAACAGGCACATGTGCTCGTCATCAGCGTGAACTCACAACAGCTATCAAGCGTGCTCGTCAGGTAGCACTCATGGCTTACACAGCTGACTAATTAATCAGAAACAAATTAACCGTCGAGACAGCTCGGCGGTTTTTGTTTTTATGCATCCGAAGGGAATCTAAAAAATCAGACCGGCAGACACCAAAGGGTAATCTGCCGGTTATTCTCATATTAAACGGGATTTTGCATTTCATTCACATCTGAACCTTGCATTTTTCAGACGGGTATATTCCTGCTCGGTGATATGAATAACAGAGCCGTGACGAGGCCTGAGGTGATTGAGAGAAAATCCACCCTCACTGACCTTGATGAAGTTAATCAGGTCAGTTGTTTCCTGCATAAAATATCCGCCCTTTCTGAATTGGTCGACAATCATAACAAGCTTATCTGTGCCGAGGATTCTGTATATGCAGTTGCCCTCCAGTGCAGTGTCAGCCACTGAAACCTTGTTGGAATCAGGCTCATAATAAGGGCCGTCAGGCTTATCTGCCACACAGTAGCAGATAGCTTCCTTTTCACCGTCAGCCTGAAAAAGAAAATATTTCCCCTCATGCTCAATTATGTCTGCATCAATTGCACACATTCCGCTTTTTGGTCTGAAGAGAACTTCAGGCGAGGTCGTTAAGTGACAAAAATCCTTTGTGTAGGCATGCCAGATAATTGTGTCTAGGTCGTCATCGGTGTTATGATGAGTCCAATAAAGCATATATTCGCCTCTGTTTTTATCATAGATAATCTGAGGAGCCCACACTCTGTCTGCATTTTTTGTTTCAGGGAAAAGTGAAAAATCAATTATGCGCTCATTTTTCCAGGTGATAAGGTCATCGCTGTCCCAGACAACCATTGAGTTGTTGCTGCTCCAGCCGTCCTGAGACCTCATATCTGTTGCAATAATGTGGAAGATATTATCCTCATCACGGAAGAGAAAAGGATCTCTGCAGCATTTTTTGCCCTTTGTCTGAAGAATCACAGGCTCGCCTGAATTAAGACCGATGAAATTATATCCGTCATTGGAAACAGCAAAATGAATTCTTTCCTCAGAGGGTGCATTACCTGTAAAATAACAGAAAAGATATTTTGTGAATTCCATATCAGACCTCCGTAAGCTAAGCCTTAATTAAAAGCGGTTGCAGACTGAAAAAGGCGGGAAAGAAAGTCCGCTTTTCACTCTCTTCCCCGCGTACTGACATATATTTTTGCCCTCATCGAGGGATTTCTTTTTGGTGATGCTTTATGCCATAGCCTTGTCAAGGTTTGCCTTGATTGCCATAATGAATTCGTCTGTTGTCAGAGCCACTGCGTTGTCGCCTTCCCACAGGCCCACAAGGTCCTTGGTCATTTTGCCGCTTTCGATAGTGTCGATGCATGCCTTTTCAAGCTTGTCTGCGAAGTCCATAAGTGCTTCGTTGCCGTCAAGCTCACCGCGCTTGCGGAGTGCGCCTGTCCATGCAAAAATTGTTGCCACAGGGTTGGTTGAAGTCTTTTCGCCCTCAAGATAGCGGTAGTAGTGGCGGGTAACTGTGCCGTGGGCAGCCTCATATTCATAGTTGCCGTCAGGTGACACGAGCACGCTTGTCATCATAGCAAGGGAGCCGAAGGCAGTTGAAACCATATCACTCATAACGTCGCCGTCATAGTTTTTACATGCCCAGATATAGCCGCCCTTTGAACGGATTACTCTTGCAACTGCGTCATCGATAAGGGTGTAGAAATATTCAATGCCAAGCTTTTCAAAGTCAGCCTTATAGTTTTTGTTATAGATATCCTCAAAGATAAGCTTGAAGGTCTGGTCATATTTCTTTGAGATAGTGTCCTTGGTTGAGAACCATAAATCCTGCTTTGTGCTGATAGCATATTTAAAGCAGGCGTGGGCAAAGGATTCAATTGAGCTGTCCTTATTATACATGCCCTGAAGCACGCCGCCACACTCGAAATCATAAATGGTTGCTCTTTCCTCTTCACCGTCTTCACTTGTGAAAACAAGCTCTGCCTTGCCCGGCTTTGTGGTACGGAATTCGCTTGCCTTATAAACATCACCGTAGGCGTGACGGGCAATAGTGATAGGCTCCTTCCAGGTTCTGACGGTGGGGCTGATTCCGCTGACAAGAATAGGTGTGCGGAAAACTGTGCCGTCAAGAATTGCTCTTATTGTACCGTTAGGACTCTTCCACATTTCCTTGAGCTTATATTCTTCAACTCTCTGTGCGTTGGGTGTGATTGTTGCACACTTTACGCCTACGCGGTACTTTTTGATTGCCTCACCTGCATCGATGCTCACCTGATCATTTGTTTCATCACGGTAGGGAAGACCTAAATCGTAATATTCGGTGTTGAGCTCAACATAGGGTGAAAGAAGCTCATCCTTAATCTGCTTCCAGATGATTCTGGTCATTTCGTCGCCGTCCATCTCGACGATTTTGTTCATTTTGATTTTTTCCATTGTGTTATCCTCCAAGGGGTTATTTGCTGTATTCTTGCACCGAAGGTGCCTATCGGGTGCGAAACACATATCGACCCGGCACTTACTTGTTTTTTTATTTGCTGCTTTTTAATATTTCTATAAGCATAGATGGCTGTCTTGTTGTGATGTTGTCACAGCCGAGAGTCAGAGCCTTATGCATATGCTTTTCTTTGTTCACAGTCCATATAGAAACCTCAAGACCCTCCTGATGGAAAATCTCAACCATTTTCTTTGAGGCTCCTCTGAAATTAATGTTCAGACCTGCTGCACCGTTATCTTTGGTGAGCTTCACAAGTGAACGGATATATTTTTCATTCTTCTTTTTCCATTTTATGACCTTGGTGTTGAGATAATATTTCACACCTGGTGAATTTTTCTTAACAGCGGCAACCTTGTCTGCCTCAATGCCTGTATAGAATATTCTGTCAAGTATGCCGCACTCCTCAGCAATTGCAGGCACTGCTGCGATGTTGTCAACTGTTTTGCAGTCAACATTGGCCTTTAACTTTCCGCACTGTGCCACAAGCTCAAAAGCTCTCTTAAGAGGTATGCTTTCTTCTTCTGCCTTATCGTGAGCCAGCACAGCCTCGCCGTCTTTGGTGAAGCGCAAATCAAATTCCACTATGTCAGCGCCGCTTTCAAAGCCCTTTTTTATTGCTTCGAGAGAATTGTCGGCAGTACCCTCGCAGCCTGTGTGGGCAGTAACAGTCATTTTTGTTGTGTTTTTCATTTTAACATCTCCACATGCTTTAACATTTTAACAGATTAAATGGCTTTGGTCAATATTTTTTTCACACCTCAGGGGGAATATCCCTGACATTTTTTCATACAGCTGAGGGCCTTTTCCTTTGCATTTAATATTTCCTCTCCGCACAGGCTTTCTTTTTGCTGCCGCACCTGATCCTCAGTCATACGGATGCCAGCTCCCCTTTCAGGAAGAGCTAAGACAAATCAAAAACGCGCTGTTATTCAAAATCAAATTCGTCTTCGTTTTTTATTCTGAAAATTTCAAAAATTTCCTCTGCGTCCTTCTCGTCGGTGACACGGGCATAAACCTCTTTGCCGTTTGCACCCATAATGCGGAAAATATCCACATAGCCGTCAGCCTCAAGGGGCGCCACAACTGCATATTCACAGTTTTTATAAAGCACTATATCAAGAAACTCATATTCACCGTAAACTCCGTCTGTATCGGTGAAGCGCACAGTGAAATCAAGCTCCTCATCGTTAAGCTGATTAAGTAATTCTGACATAATTACCTCCCATAATATCCTTTGCCCACAGCAAAGCTTCGCTCACGCCTCAGCGTGAACTTCACTTCTTATTTTCCGCCGCCCATTTCCATGCGGTAAATTTCCTGGTTTTCTATGTTGACATTCTGCAGATAAATAGGCGGAATTCCTGCATTGACGGAAAGATTCAGCACAAAAGCCTTCGCCATGGGAAAAAGCTCCTTGAAGGTTTCAACGTGAAGGAATTCCTTTTCTGTTTCCCTGAGAATTCGGAATGCACCCACAAGAGTGACCTTCACACTTATTGCATCGGGATTTTCTTTGTCAAGCACCTCAACTGTCATAGTACCCTCGCAGAATTGTGTGCCCGAATATTTAACGTTATATGACACCTTGTTGCTGAATTTAAGCTGCTGCTTACCCTTGACATTATTCACAAATTTAACTTCACTGACTTTATAAGCCTGCATCTGAACATTTGCCATAGCTATCTCCTACTTTTTCAATAATTCGGGAAGACATATAAGCTCCCTGATATAATTTTTTGTTCTTAAATCCTTGGGGCTGGGCGCCGCAATTGTTGTCACATTCAAACCGCATTTTTTCGCAAGCAGACCTGCCCTCATAAGGTGGAATTCACTGGAAAGCATTGCCACACTAAGGTTTTCTCCCATTCCCTCAATGATTTTCTTTGCATTCAGGAAATTTTCCTTGGTTGTGGTGGATTTATCCTCAAGAATAATTCTCTCTTTTTCAACACCGAGATTGACAAGACCCTCAAAAATAGCCTGAGCCTCGCTCTTTGTCTGGTCATCGTGGACAACTCCTCCGCAGGCAATTGCCACAACATTTTTATTGTCCTTCAGGTACTCTGCCGCCTTGTTTATTCTCATCTGCAGGGTTTCTTCAGGTGTTTCACCCCTGACTCTGCAGCCGAGTATAAGAAGCACATCCGGGGCTGTGAAGGTGTTGCCCAGAGAAGCTCTGAATTCTGCCTCGGCGAATGCTGCAACACCTAAAGCTGCTGCACCGACAAGACCTTTTATTATATTCATAAGTAACCCTCCTGACGGATAATATATCTGATTATAACATAAAATAACTATTATAAAAAGACTTTTACACTAATTTTCAGGGAGAAATTTTTATGTGCGGAATTATCGGATATACGGGCAGACACAATGCAGTGCCCTATCTTATACAGGGGCTTAAAAATCTGGAATACAGAGGCTATGACTCAGCAGGCATAGCCCTCATAGACGAAGACGGAATTTCTGTGCTTAAGCGCAAAGGCAGGGTGTCGGTGCTTGAAAGTGCTGCAGATGAAAGCCTGAAAGGCAAAACAGGTATAGGCCACACGCGCTGGGCAACTCACGGTGAGCCCTCGCAGCTCAACGCACACCCTCACCTGAGCGAAAACGGTATATTTGCCGTTGTGCATAACGGCATAATTGAAAACTGTGACGAGCTAAGACAGCACCTGAAGCAAGATGGCTATGCCTTTATTTCTGACACTGACACTGAGGTTATAAGTCAGCTGCTTGAAAAAAATTATGAGGGTGACCTTATAGGCTGTCTTTATAAAACTGCCCGTCTTCTTGAAGGCTCATTTGCCGTTGCCGCACTTCACCGCGACTATCCGGGCACTATAATCTGCCTTAAAAAAAGGAGTCCTCTTATTATTGCAAAGGCTGACGACGGCTTTCAGGTGTTATCCGACATTTCCTCCTGCCGCGGCATCACCTCATATTATGCTCTGGATGACGGTGAAACTGCCTTTGTGAATGCGGACTCTGTGCGCTTTTTCTCCTCTGAGGGGCTGCCCACAGAAAAGGCACCTTCATTCTGCAGCAGTGCCGCATTCTGCCGTGATAAGGGTAATTTCCCTCACTATATGCTCAAGGAAATATATGAACAGCCCTGCAGAGTTGCTGACACTATAGATGCTTATCTTAAAAACGGCAATATTGTTTTTCCCGGGCTCAAGTTGAGCGAGTCGGAGCTGAAGGCTGTGAAAAGAATTCATTTTGTTGCCTGCGGCTCGGCCTATCACGCCGCCCTGTGCGCAGAATATGTCTTTCGCCGTCTTTGCACAATCGATGTTTCGGTGCACATAGCAAGCGAATTCCGTTATGACAGCATCAGTATGGATAAGGACAGCCTTGTGGTTGCCGTGAGTCAGAGCGGAGAAACCGCCGACACCCTTGCGGCGCTGATTTCGGCTTCACAGAAGGGTGCACACACTCTGGCAATTGTCAACGTGCCCTCTTCGGCTATGGCAAAGCTTGCCCACAGTGTTATTTTCACCCCGGCAGGGGCCGAAATATCTGTTGCAACCACCAAGGCATATTCCTGCCAGGTTGCTGTGCTTTTTCTGCTTGGGTGCTTATTTTCGAAGATAACTCCCCTGCAGCACCCGAATAACCTTTCAGAAAAGCTGACAAGAGTACCAAAAAAAATTGAAAGTGAGCTCACCGATCATAAAAAGCTTATTGACCTGGCAGACAGACTGAAAAGCTGTGAGCATATTTATTTTATAGGCAGAAACACAGATTATGCTCTTGCTATGGAGGGGGCGCTTAAAATGAAGGAAATCAGCTATATTCACTGTGAGGCATATGCTGCAGGTGAGCTCAAGCACGGCACCATATCCCTTATTGAAAAAGGCACGCCCGTTATTGCAGTGTGCCTGAGAAATGACATTTTTTCAAAAACTCTCAGCGCCATAAAGGAGGTTAAGGCAAGGGGCGCCTTTGTTATTGCACTGACACAAAAAGGCCGCGAAGCCTCACTGACAGACGCCGATATTGTTATCACCTGCAGCAAAGCTCAGGACGACAATCTTTCTGCCCTCACAGGCATAGTACCTCTGCAGCTTCTCAGCTATTACACTGCTCTGGCAAGAGGCTGTGATATTGACAAGCCGAGAAATCTTGCCAAATCCGTAACGGTGGAATAGACAGGTGAAACAAATTCATTCTTTTAATAAATTTTATGTTAATTCGGTTGAATTTTCCTGAGTAATAAGGTATAATTTTAAAGAATGGATTATTATCGCCATCTTAAAGGAGTGAAACAAATGTCAGAAATTAATTTCACCGTAACAGAGCGCGGTTACGATATCACCGAAGTAAATAAATATATCACCATGATTCAGCAGGAATATGCCAACGCTGTTGCATGGGGCGAAGAAATGGAAAGAAAATATGAGGAGCTCAAAAAGAGCATTGACGAATACGGTCTTTATTTCACTATCACTGAAGAGAACCAGAGTGAAGTTATAGCCAACGTTTTCAGCGAGCTTTCAAAAACAGTTGCCCAGTCAAAGGCTGAGGCTGACCGCAGAAACCGCGAGATTGTCGAATCTGCTCAGGAGCAGGCCAGAGAAATCAAGCGCAAGGCTATGGAAAACAGTGTTGAAATCAGAACTCAGAACACCACTATTATGAATAACCTTAAGGCAGTGAACGATATGATTAACGTTGTGCTTGAAAAGGGACTTCAGTATTGATATTTCATTTCAGAGACCACAAGCAAAGGAAGTGATATAAATTGGCTAATCACAGACCAAAAAGTCTTAATGAATTAAACCAGGTCTACGACAAGGCTATGAAGGCTCAGAGAGCTATCAAAGCAGGCTCGATGAGTCTTTCTGAACAGACTCCCCCTGAAGAAAAGCCTTCTGAAAATATATTCGATCAGCTCAGAGAGCAAGCCGACCAGACTAAAAAGCCCGAGCTTTACGATTCTGACATAGCAGATATTGCCAATGACTTCATCAAGCGCTTCACTCAGCCTGAAAAGCCTGAGTCACGTCCTGCACCAAGGGAGCTCAAGCGCCCTGCACCCAGCATTCAGAGCCTTTATCACACACCTGTGAAGGCAGCTGAGGCTGATGAAAACGAAGGCGTTGCCCTTAAAATGGACCAGACTCCCTCTGAGGAAGCAGTGAGCGCACCTGTCAGCATCGCTGCAAAGCCCCATGCCCCTGAAAAAGCTCTGCCCGACCCCTTTGCTGCTTTTGCGGCAGCTCAGCAAGCCCAGGCCGAAGAGCCTGCTCAGGCAGAAAAAACCGACTATCAGCTTCAGCAGGAAGCAGAAGAGAGCGCAGAAGAAAGACGTGAAGCAACTGAAAGAGCACAGCACGAGGCTTACTCAGCTCCCCGTCAGGTTGCCCCCACAGTGCGCATAACAAGCTCAGAAAGAAGCAGCCTCATGGACGAATATCTTCGTGTTATGTCTGATGAGGATGACGACACCATCTATAAAAAGGCCAAAAAATTCAGCCTTTTCGGCAGAAAGAAAAAGCATCAGGAAGAGCCCGTTGAAGAAAGCTATGATTCCTTCACTGCCGATGACACACCTGTAGAGGAAGATGAGCAGGATGTGCCTGTTGTCAGCTTCGATTCATCGTCAGTCAGACTTGTCGATGACGAGGCAGAGGCTGAGTACCCTGCCGAAGAGGACGAGCTCAGCGAAGAACTGCCTATGAATCTTTATGATTATATAGAAGCAGACTTTGATGACGGTGAAGAGTCTGACGAAGCTTCTTCATCAGACATCCCTCTTTCAGAGGCTTTTGAAAATGCCCCCGAAGAGCCTGCGGATGTTCCTCAGGCAGAAGAAGAGCTTTCCTATGAGGATATTATTGCCGAAGACTTCCCCGACGATGAGGAGCTCACCGAAGAGGCTGCGGCAGAAGAAATCATTGAAGAAGCTGTAACCGAAGAAATTGTTCCCCAAGAGGAAGAAACAGCTGAAGATATCTCCGACGATAATGACACTGTCGAGGATATCTCAGAGGAAACCGAAATGCCCGAAGAAGCTCCCCTTGAGGAATCTTCAGAAGAGGCAGAAGAATTTTCAGCACCTGCACAGAGTGAAAGCTCCGCGGCAGAGTACGAGGAAGAAATTGTCACCCCCACAGAAGAAGCGCCTGAGGAGGACTCCCCCACTGCGGGTATGGTCTTTGACGATGTTTTCTCTGTTTCGGATGAAAATATGAGAAGCTACACAGGCGGCGACTGGACAAGCCCCTCACAGACTGAATCCGGCGATGAGCCCGACGAAGAAGAGGAAGAAGAAACCGAAATTCCTGCACCTGAAAAAGCCAGAAAGCGCGGCAAGGTCAGAAAGAAGAGAAAGCCTGTTATCACAGCTTTGCTTTCACTCGTGCTGGTTGTTCTTGTTGCTGCAACGGCTCTTGTTACAGCTATCGGAGGCTTTATCGGCGTTGACACCGGCAAGCTTTTCGGCGACAGCTACAGAGCCTTCTCGGCTGAGCAGAATTTCTCACTCAGCGGTGTTTATGCAGGCGACCTTATTATTACCCAGGATTACAGCAACTATGATGCTGACGGTGATTCCTTTGTTTATGTCAACTATGACACCAAGGAATTTATGGTGGGCAAATATAAGGGCTATACATATGACATCTCAGGTGATGTGCTCTATATTGCCGAAAACGAAGCAGGCAGAATTCTTGTTGCAAGAGAAGATACTCTTGGCGCAGTGACCGAAACCTATTCGGATATCGGTGCTGTTGCAGGTCTTATAAGTGAAAATTACATCATCATTGATGCCGTTCTTCTTGCCCTTTGTCTTGTTGTTATAATTCTGCTTATTCTCCCGCTTTTCAGACGCGGCTCCGAGCAGGCAATCACTGATAAAGCTCAGGAAGAGCACGCAGCCACTGAGGACAGCGAAGAAGCACAGCAGACCAATGAAGCAGAAGAAGCCGAGACCGAAGACGATGATGACGACGATGATGACGGTGATTTCGATTTCGATTATGACACCGATAATATCGAAGAAGGCCTTTTCAGCGGAATTTAACTAATTATGTCAATTTAGTAACATTTATATTTTCTGTTTGACATTTACAAAACCATAGTGTAAAATGATAGTGCGACGGTGATACTGTCGCACTATTTTAATTATGAAAGAGGTGCATTGTCTTCTGACACTTATTTAAGCTTAACACAAAGAAAGGATTAACTGCAGAAAATAATTCCGCAAACTAAAGGTTTTAAACTATGGAAGATAATAGAAAAAAAGTTTTACTTATAGTCAACCCCTGCGCCGGAAAAAATAAATCAAGAACCGGCACCTTTGATATAGTTGACAAATTTTCAGATGATGAATATGAATTCACTGTGCGCACCACCACTTGTCAGGGGGACGCAACAAATATTGTAAAGAGAGAGCTTCCCGGCAAAGATCTGGTTATCTGTTGCGGCGGTGACGGCACTCTCAATGAAACCATAAACGGTGTTATGGATATGCCTAAGCGCGTACCTATCGGCTATGTGCCCACAGGCACAACCTGCGACCTTGCCTCAACTCTCGGCATCCCCTCAGATGCAAAAAAGGCAACTGATATCATCTTAAGCGGAAACACCAACGATTATGATATAGGCCTTTTCAACAACAGATATTTCTCATATGTTGCTTCTTTCGGCGCATTCACAAAATGCTCCTATGCAACACCTCAGAAGCTGAAAAACCGTTTCGGACACGCCGCTTATGTTTTCACCGCCTTAAGTGAAATCAAGGATGTTCACGGCATTCAGATGAGAATTGAGCATGACGGCGGTGTGCTTGAAGGCAAATTCTCTTTCGGCGCTATTTCAAACTCAACCTCCGTTGCAGGTATGTTTAAGCTTATTGAAGAAGATGTTCGCCTTAATGACGGCATTTTCGAGGTGCTGCTTGTGCCGGATATGAAAATCCACAACATCATCCCCACAATAAGAAAAGCACAGAAGCAGGACTATGACGGCAAGCACGTTATTTATCTTAGAACAACAAAGCTTAAGATAACCTCACCCTATGAAGAGGTTGAATGGACTCTTGACGGCGAATACGGCGGCAAGCACAGCGAAGTTATGGTGCACATCCTTGAAAGGGCAATAAGAATCTGCACCGAAGACAGTAATCTCTTTATCAAGCACGAGGATCCTGTAATTGAGGCACCTATTGCTGCAGAAGCTCCCAAAGAAAAGAAGCGTCTTATCAAGCGCAAAAAATCAGACGAGGCTCCTTCAGAAAATAATGAGGAAGCTGCCGAAACAGAAGAATAAGATTATGAGCGACACGATTTTCCACCGTGTCGCTCTGTTTTTTGTTTTATGTCAGATTACCCCTGTTTTACCAATTAAAAAAGTAAATTAATTTTTAACAAACTGTTGACAAAATTATAATATTAGGTTATACTATTACTAGGATTGAAGTACAAATATATATAAGGAGGAATTTGCGTGAACTACTCTGAACTTATTCAGATCATCGTTGATTTCATTATGAAGATAGTTGCTCTTTTTAAGAGCAGTGATAACACAACTGACAACTCAACAGAGAACGAATGATTTTAATTTTTAATTCCTGCACCGAAAGATGCAGGATTTTTTATTGCTTCTAAAGAATGATTTGTCAAACTAAGTGCAACACTTTTTAAGCGAATTCTCAAATAAATCCAAAGGTTTTTGGTAATTTAAAACTTTCTTAGGCCTGGCGTTAATTAACGCCAGGTTCTTTTTTAATGTTGCTGGACTTACTCTT
>JAZNUW010000056.1:0-1907 GCA_045592465.1 Acutalibacteraceae bacterium
TCACGAAGAAAAAAATGCATTTGAGGAATTCTTCTTTAAAATAAAGCTTTTCTTCTGGAAGCTTTTCAGAACAAAGGAATTCTGCTATTGCGGCACAAATCACTGGTAAAAGGAGGATAAAGAAATGAAAACAGCAAAAAAAATAATCAGCATCATTCTCACAGCTATTCTTGTTATATTTTCGGCAATGCTTCCCGCTTATGCCGAAGAGCCCGTTTTGCCTGAAAGCGAGCACAACTATGCCAACAACTTTTATCAGGAATGGACTTATGTTCACCCTGAAGAAACAGATTTTCTTTTCATAACATTTGATGAAAACACCTATGTAGAAAAAGGCGCATATTATGAAATCTTCTTTGAAGAAGGCGAAGATATCACCTTTGAAGATGTTATGGACCAGACTCAGTTCTATAAAAAAGGTGACTATATCTCAATTTTCACCGGTGAAGGAAAGCTCTGCGGTGTTTATCAGGGCAATTCTCTTGCAGGAGAAACAATTTTCATTCCCGATAACGAATTTAAAATCACTCTGACCACAGACTCAAATCTTACATATTACGGTTTTAAGGTAACTGAGGTTTCAGCAGAGATGCCCGATGATATTTATATTCTCAACTATCATCTCCCCGATGGCTCAATTCTTACAGATGCCATCGGATATATAAGCTATTATGACTATGAAACCGACCAGTTTGTGAAAGTTCCCAACAGCTTTATTGATTTCAGTTTATACTTCTCATCAAAAATAGTCGGTGACGAAGCTATCATAGGCTGGAAGGTTGAAGAAACAGGTCAGGAAAAGGTTTATGATATTTTCTCTTATGATGATGAGAACTATATGGAGGACCTTCGCATTGACGGCGAGCCCGGCATATATAATCTCTATGCAATAACAACTCCCGTTTGTCTGCAACCTGAAGACGTTTATTCCTTCACCAACTCAAGTGAATATTTCGACTTTGACGGTGACCGCTATTATCTGACTAAGGAAAACCACCTGCGTCTTGTTTCAAGTGTATGTATGCTCGGCGGCTTCAGCCCCCTTGCAATTCCTGCAGCAGTGGCATCACTTGTGTTTATCAAATATGACGACGGTGACCTTTTCCCCTGGAACGGCTCCTGCATAGGCTTCGCCAACACTGTGTGCCTGCAGAAGAAGGGCATTCTTGATGTGGTTTCCACCCAGGAAGGTGCAACCTGCGTGCGCGACCTTAAGCCCACTCCCGAGCTCATAAGCCTGCTTAACTATTATAATGTTCAGGGTACCACCACATTTATACCCAAAAATAAGGGTGTCGATCCCGGTTCGGCAGAGTACAAAAGACAGATTAAAAATCTCTGTGCAAGCCTTGAGGCAGGCAATCTTGTTCTTCTCGAGTTCTATCCCGAAGATGAATTTCCTCTTAATATGTACCACGGCGTTGTTGCCAGCGGTATTTACACTGCACCCGACGGTTCAAAGGTTATTCTTTGCTATGACGAAAACTCTGAAAACTACGCAAACGGCAGATGCAATATGATGTATGTAAGCGCTGATTACTCTCAGTTCGGCGAGGATCCCGATGATTATCTCAGCTTCGCCTGGACCGATGATTTTGAGTGCTATAAATCAATTGACATCAACGAAAGTGTCAGCAATACCCTGCCCTATCACAAGGCTCTGCTTATGCGCATTATCGACCTTATCAAGGGCTTCTTCGAAAATATTGCTGCTATGTTCCAGAGATAAACCAAATAAAACACAAAACTGTCGGGACCCGATGTCCCGACAGTTTTTATCTCAAAAGAGATTGTGTATTAAGTTTAGCTTTTCACAACAATCGCAATTTGCGTTGTTGTTCCTGTGCTATTATAGAATTTCAGACTGGCGAGAATGGTGCGGGATGCCGTTTTCTGCGCCCCGAACC
>JAZNUW010000057.1:0-8353 GCA_045592465.1 Acutalibacteraceae bacterium
AGTGCCGCAAAAAATTAAATGATAAATCCACCTGTTTCTTGCGATTCAGGTGGATGTTTTTGATATACCGAAGAAAAAAGGAAGCTTTTCTTAGGCGAAAAACACTTTTACATCAGTGAAAACAAAACAAGTGCTTCCTCAATTTTAGAGTAGATTTCATAAAGCTCGCTCTCAGGCAGAGGGTTTTCTCCCTTGCCTATTTCCATAGTGAAGCCGGGACGGTGAAATTCATTTATAAACCAATCCTTGAAGCCGCCATGTGAGGCAAGACCGCTGTTTTTTATCAGGGTGTAGGAGCAGGAATCGGCAAGAATTTTTGCCATCATATCAGACTGTGCAGGTGTATATTCGCCATATTGCCAATAAAGCTCTTCCCCCTGGGAGTGCAGTGCCATACACTGGCGGAACTGCCTTATTCTGCAAAGACGGGCAAGAGCCTTGGTTTCAGCCTCACTTTCGGGATATGCTCCGCCGAACTGCCTGGGTGACGGGCCGTGAATTCCCTGCTCCTCTTCCATTTGTCTGAGAATATGCCAGCCTGCGTTGAAATTGTGGTTGATGTCAACACCCATGGCATTGGCATTCCATAAGGAATAATCGTCGCAAGGTACCGATGAAACGAAGGCTCTGAGATTTTTTGCGCCTTTCGGGCCGTGAACTGCAATTTCTGTGCCGTCAGGGTTGACGCAGGGGATAATTGTCACACCAAGCTGTCCGAGAGCGCGTTTCATATCCACACCGCAAAGAAGTCTTGAATTTTTTATGCTCAGGCAAAGCCGTTCTGTAAAAAGCAACAGAGTAAGGCAGGTCAGCCACTCACTGCCGTGAAAGCCTGCAGCATAGACCACGCTGTTGTCTTTGTTGCCGATGTTCAGCGCAAAGATGCCTCTGCCAAGGGCGCTTCTGCCGCAAAGCTCTGCATTAAGAAAAGAATATTCTGAAATCAGCTCTTCTATTATGGATTTATTTGTGTTATAATCATAAACACAGGGTTTAACTATGTAATTCAATGCAATCACCAATCCTTAGTGATATATATTGCATTGATGCTGACAATATGATGAAAAGAGGAATTAATTATGGATTTCGCTGAAAAGACCTTAAATGTAAAAAATATATTTGACGGAAAAATAATCAATGTCCACGTGGATGATGTTCAGCTTCCCGACGGTGAAAAAGCAATAAGAGAGGTTGTGGAGCACAGCGGCGGAGTGTGTGTTGCACCTCTGACAGATGAAGGTGAGCTGCTTATGGTCAGACAGTTCCGTTATCCTTTTTCGCGTGAGCTTCTTGAGGTGCCTGCAGGCAAGCTCGAAAAAGGGGAGGAGCCCCTTAGTGCAGGCATCAGAGAGCTTGAAGAGGAATGCGGTGTAGTGGCTGATAAGATAATCTCTCTTGGTGAAATCTATCCCACAGTTGCCTATTGCAGCGAGATTATCCGCATGTTTCTTGCAGTGGGGCTTCATAAAACAGAGCAGCACCTTGATGAGGGTGAATTTTTAGGCGTTGAAAAAATTAAGTTTGACGATGCTCTGACAATGGTAATGCAGGGTGAAATCCGTGACGCAAAAACAGTTGCAGCTATTCTTAAAATTGCTATGCTCAGACAGAAGGGGGAAATATAATGGCTGATTTTATTCTTGCTTCAGCTTCACCCAGAAGAAAGGATATCCTTTCTTCGGCAGGCTTCAGCTTTGATATAATTCCCTCAGATGCTGACGAAAGCATTGAGCAGACCCTTTCACCTGAAGAAACGGTGAAGGAGCTTGCAGGAAGAAAGGCTCTTTCTGTTGCTCAGCAGCACCCGGACAGTGTTGTTTTCGGCTGTGACACGGTTGTTGCTCTTGACGGTGTGATATTAGGCAAGCCGGAAAACGATGAGGATGCCTTCCGTATGCTCAGAATGCTTTCAGGCAAAACCCATAAGGTGTCAACGGGCGTGTGCGTTATGAGGCTCAGTGACGGCAAATCCATTTCCCTGAGTGACACAACTGAGGTCACCTTCTATAACCTAAGCGACGAAACTATAAGAAGCTATATTGCAACGTCTGAGTGTGCAGATAAAGCCGGTGCCTACGGAATTCAGGGCTTCGGCAGTGTACTTGTAAAAGAAATCAGAGGCGACTATTTTTCTGTTATGGGTCTGCCTGTTGCAAGGGCAGTGAGAGTGCTTTCGGAATTCGGAATCAAGGGCACAGTGGATGTGAGTGAATAAGCTAACCCGGCGGTGCAGCTTGTGGCTGCACCGCTTTATCTGTGTTTTTGAATTAAGGCAAAGTGCTTTGCCTAAAATAATAAAAAAGTGATAAATTTTTCTCTTTGCTATTGAGTAAAATTCAATTTTATTGTATAATATAATATCTTATTATGTCCAGATATTTTAGTTGTCCGGAAGGAGAGTAAATATATGTTATTTTCACAGGATATAGGAATAGACTTAGGCACTGCCAACACTCTTGTTTTTGTCAAGGGTAAGGGCATTGTTATTCGTGAGCCGTCAGTTGTTGCAATAAATGTCAGCTCAAAGCCTGCCAAGGTTGTTGCAGTCGGCACACAGGCAAAAGAAATGATAGGCAGAACTCCGGGCTCAATCACAGCTATGCGTCCTCTCACAGACGGTGTTATTGCAGATTTTGATGTTACATGTGAAATGCTCAGAAAGTTCATCAACAAGGCTCTCGGCGGCTCGTACCTTGCCAAGGCCAGAGTAGTTATCTGCATTCCTTCAGGCGTTACAGAGGTTGAAAGAAGAAACGTTCACGATGTTGCAATTGAAGCAGGTGCAAAGTATGTCAGCCTTATTGAAGAGCCTATGGCAGCGGCAATCGGCGCAGGTCTTCCTGTTTCTCAGGCAATAGGCAGCATGATAGTTGATATCGGCGGCGGCACATCAGAGGTTGCTGTTATTTCTCTTGGCGATATCGTCTGCTCACGCTCAGTGCGTTCGGCAGGTGACAGCTTTGACAGCGCAATAAGCCTTTACATCAAGAAAAAATATAACCTTCTCATAGGCGAAAGAACTGCCGAGGATATAAAAATCAAAATCGGCTCCGCTATGGAATATGAGGGCGAGGGCAGAATGGAAATCAAGGGCAGAAATCTTGTTGACGGTCTGCCGAAAAATATAACAATAACAAGTGAAGAAATAAGAGAGGCTCTCTCAGACTGTGTCAATCAGATTCTCGATGCGGTTAAATCAACACTTGAAAAAACTCCTCCTGAGCTTTCAGCCGATATTATGGAGCACGGCATCACCCTCACAGGCGGCGGCGCACTTCTCAGAGGCATAGATAAATTAATCGCGTCCCAGACAGGCATGCCCGTGCATATAGCAGACAACCCCCTTGACTGCGTTGTTGACGGCACAGGTGTTTATCTTGAAAGTGATGTTCTGGGCAACGTGGGCAAAAGATTCTGATTTATATTAAATAAGCTTTGGGAGATTAAAAATGCTTCAGTTTTTTAAAAGCAGGAAATTCAAAACCTTTATATTTGTCATCTGTGCATTGTTGGTGGGCGCCGTTATTGCAGTTGCAGCTGCGGATGCCTCATCACCTGTGACAAATGTCATAGGCATTGTGCTGAGTCCCGTGCAGAAAATGACAGGGAATATTGCTCAGCGCTTTGAGTGGCTGGGTGAAAATTTCAGAAGCTCGGGCACATACAGAAATGAAATAGAAATTCTTCAGCAGCAGATAGCCGAATATGAAAATCAGCTGGTGGATTATAACGAGATGAAGCAGAAGCTTTCGTCCTATGAAACTATGCTGGGAGTCAAGGAAAAGAATCCTGATTTTCAGCTTGAAAGGGCAGAGGTTATCGGCACCGATGCCGCTGACAGATTCACCTCTCTGATAATTGACAAGGGCTCAAATGACGGCGTAAGCGTCAACGACCCTGCAGTGTGCGGCAACTATGTTGTGGGCATCGTCAAGAAGGTGCATCCCTCATACAGTGTTGTTGAATCAATACTCAACCCCGAAATCAACATAAGTGCTCTCGACAGCAAAACAAGAGAAACTGCTTATGTGACGACAACTATTGATTATTCCGAAAAAGGCCACTGCCTGTTTTCAGGTCTTGAAAGAACCACATCAGTGTCACCCGGAGGAATTATTCTCACCTCAGGTATAGGCGGAATCTATCCAAAGGGGCTTATTATCGGAACGGTAAATGAGGTCTGCGAAAGCGAATATGACCTTTCAAACTATGCGGTTATCCAGCCAGGTGTGGATATTAAGGATATAGAAGATTTATTTATAATAACTGATTTTGAAGGTCAGGGAATTGAAGAAATAATAGATTGATGAAGGACGGTGAAAAGAGTGATTTTTTCTGCAGATAAAAAAATTTATATCAGACGTGCTCTTTTCGCTGCACTTATTATTCTCACAGCTGCTTTTCAGAACACAGAGGGTATAATTCCTTCCTTTTCTGACGTAAGACCTATGCTGCTTATTCCTCTTTGTGTGTGCATCGCCATGCACGAAAGAAGTATGGGCGGACTTGCCTTCGGTGTTTTGTGCGGTGTTTTATGGGATGCCTCAGGTGTGCGTGGTGACGGCTTTTTCAGTGTGTGCCTTGCCTGCGCAGGCTTCTTTTCAGGTGTGCTCATAACCTATTTTATGCGTAATAACATTTTTGCCGCACTGATTATTTCAGGCGCATCCTGTGTGACGGTCAATGTTATTTATTGGATGATTTTCATTCTTTTCAAGGGATACGAAGGCGCTGCAGGGCTTCTTTTCAGCTTTTATCTTCCTTGTGCGTTTTACAGCTTTTTATTCACATTTTTATATTACTGTCTTGTCAGGCTTATTGTGGAAGCCACCCCCGTGGGGAAAAAACGGACTTAACCTCATTTTAAGCAAATCACTTATAATAATAAAACTACAGAAAGGAGTCGGATATTATGGCAGGCAAAACCGGTAAAAAAAGAAGCGTGCTTGTTTTTGCCTTTATAGGCATTCTGTTTTTTGCTTTTCTTGTGCATCTTTTCAATATTCAGGTTATAGGCACAAATAAAAATAACGACTCTGCAGTTTCTGTGGTCACTGTTTCCGTGCCCTCAATAAGAGGTGAGATTTTAGACAGAAACGGTTATCCTCTTGTGACAAACAAGCAGGTCAATAAAATTATATTCAACTATCTTGCTTTCCCTAAGGATTATACACAAAGAAATAAGATTATCCTTGAGCTTATCAGAATGTTTGATAAAAACAAGGTTGAATGGAACGATGAATTGCCAATTAAAATAACAAAAAGCGGCAAGCTAAAATTTGACAGCGAAAAAGAAAACGAGGTTTCTTATCTCAAGAGCGAGGCATTTCTTGACCTTAACTATTATGCAAGTGTTGAAAACTGCTTTGATGCTCTGAGTGATAAATATAAGCTTGGTGATTACTCTCTCAGGCAGGCAAGGGATATAGCCTCTGTTTATTATTCAATGGTGAAAGACGGCTTCAATACCGGCAGAAACTATGAGTTTGCCACAGATGTTTCAAGTGAGCTTGTTTCTGCCATCAAAGAGAGAAGTGACCATTTCCCCGGTGTGGATGTTCAGGTCACAAGCGAAAGAGAATATTATGACGGCACTCTGGCTCCTCACATTCTCGGCATTGTTGCAAACATCAGTGAAGAGGAATATGAAAGCAAAAAAGAGCTGGGCTACACCATTAACGATGTTATCGGCAAAAGCGGTATCGAATCAACAATGGAAGAATATCTGCGCGGTACCAACGGCAAAAAGACTATAACCACAGACGCAGACGGCAATAAATATGAAGAATATACCCTCAAGCCTATCCAGGGTGATACGGTTATTCTCACTCTCAGCCGCGATCTTCAGATGGTTGCTCAGGATGCTCTTGCAAAGGGCATAGCAAGACTTCAGGATTCCACAAAAAGAAGCTACCGTCTTTCGGGCTCGGTTGTTGTTATGGCAACTGACAGCAACGAGGTGCTGGCTATGGCTTCATACCCCACCTATGACAACGAAACCTATCAGGATAAATATGACAAGCTTGTCAGGGACGAGAGAAAGCCTTTATGGAACAGAGCTCTGCGCAGTACTTATACGCCGGGTTCAACAATCAAGCCTGCAGTTGCTATGGCGGGTCTTGAAGAAGGTGTTATTTCAGGCGACACAGGTGTTGTCTGCCAAGGTATATATAAATATTATAAAGACTATCAGCCCGGTTGCACCGATGTGCATGGCTATCAGAATGTTGTAAAGGCGATTTTTAATTCCTGCAATATTTTCTTCTATGAAACATCGCGACTTCTCGGCATTGAAAAGCTCAACAACTATTTTGCCATGTTCGGTCTTGGTGAGCCGACGGGAATTGAGCTGCTTGAAAGCGAAGGCGTTGTTGACAGCGTTGAACACAGAGTTCAGACAGGCGTTCAGTGGACACCGGGTCTGACAATTCAGGCAGGCATCGGTCACGGTGACAATCAGTTCACACCCGTTCAGCTCTGCGCCTATGCATCAACTATTGCGAACAAAGGCACCAGATATAAGACTCACGTGATTAAAAGTGTAAAGAGTGCCGACCTGTCTCACACGGTTATGGAAAATCAGCAGCAGATTCTTTCCAAGGCAAATTTCTCGGAGAAAAACTGGGATCTTGTTCACAGAGGCATGCTTCTTGTGGGTACTGAAAGCTATGCGAGATTTGACAGTGTACCCTGCCGAGTTGCAGCAAAAACAGGTACCACAACCGTTGCAAAGAGAGTCAACGGCAAAATGATAGAAACCTATAACGGCTTTATTATAGCTTTTGCGCCTTATGAAAAGCCGGAAATTGCAGTCTGCGTTGCAGTTGAAGGTGCGGGCAGCGGTGGTTCAACTGCTCCCATAGCAGCAGAGATTCTTGCAGAATATTTTGCAGAAAAAGACACTCAGGAAATGCTTCAGGGCGAAAGCAGCTTACTTCAATAAAAACGGGAGGGGATTAATATGGCACAGAAAATTGTAATTGCTTCAGGCAAGGGAGGAGTCGGCAAAACCTCAATATGCGTCGGCCTCGGCAAAGCTCTCAGCACAATGGGCTACAGAGTTCTTCTTATAGATTGCGACTGTCTGAGAAGCCTTGATCTTCTCACAGGCGTGACAGAAAAAATGGTATATAATTTCGGTGATGTTATTTTCGGCAGATGTGATTTTGAGCAGGCTGTTTATGAAAATGAAGGTCTTAGTGTTATGACCTGCCCCGAAAGCTATGAAAATATAAGCGACTATTCAATGACATGGCTTATAAGAAAAAATGAGCATAACTTTGACTATATCCTTCTTGATGCACCTGCAGGCATTGACAGGGGGCTTCAGCTTGCTGCGTCTGTTGCAGACAGGGCAATTGTTGTTTCAACGCCCGACCTTGTGTGTGTCAGAAGCGCATGCACTGCAGGCAGAGAAATAGAAAAATGCGGTGTTGACAACATCAGACTCATTATAAACAGGGTGCTGAAAAAGGATATCGTCAAGGGCAGACTTCTCAATTTTGACTCGGTTATTGACTCAACACAGATTCAGCTCATAGGCATAGTACCCGAAGATCCTAAGATAAGACTCGGCTCAATGGGCAGAACAATTTATAAAAGAGGTCAGGTTTCCTATAAGGCACTGACCAATATTGCGAAGCGCATAACAGGAAAAAATGCAAGTCTGAAGGTATAAAGTGAATAAAAATTCATTTTATAAACAATTTTTTTACAAAATCTATTGCATTATGACATTTTTTTTGTTATTATATTACTGAATTTGATTGAAAGGCGGAAGTGATTTTGAATATTGCACTTATTGCACACGATGCAAAAAAAGAGTTAATGACACAGTTCTGCATTGCGTACTGTGGAACTCTCAGTAAACACAGCCTTTGCGCAACAGGTACAACAGGCAAAATAGTCAGTGAAGCAACAGGCCTTGAGATAACAAAGTTCCTTTGCGGTTATCAGGGCGGCGAAGAGCAGATTTCTGCCAGAATCGCATGCAACGAAATCGACCTGCTTCTGCTTTTCAGAGACCCCATAACAGCCAAGAGCACAGAGCCTAACGAAGCAAATCTCTTAAGACTTTGTGATGTTCACAACATTCCCGTGGCAACAAATATTGCAACGGCTGAGGCTCTTATCCACGCACTTGAAAGAGGCGACCTTGACTGGAGAGAGATTGTCAGAAACGGCTGATTAAACAAAAACGAATAACCTAAAGGCGATGACGGAAAAGAGTAACCTTTCCACCACACGACAGAGAAAAGCACCTTAGGCTGGAAGTGCTTGTGCAGGAGAAAAGTGAAGACATTCCTGAGCTGACGAGAGTCCGTTTGCCGCGTTAAGGCATCGAGTGGAGCGC
>JAZNUW010000058.1:0-4248 GCA_045592465.1 Acutalibacteraceae bacterium
GACTACAAGGTGACGAAAGAGCCTACCTGCACTGCTATGGGCAAGAAGGTTGCCACCTGCACAAGATGCGATGAAGAGGTCAGTGAGTCAATTGAAAAGATAGCTCACGATGAAAAGACAGATATAAAGGCTACAAAGGCAACCTGTACTAAAGCAGGCAAAACTGCAGGCAAGAAATGCTCAATGTGCGGTAAGGTTACAGTTGAGCAGGAGACAATCCCTGCACTCGGCCACGATATGGGCGACTACAAGGTGACGAAAGAGCCTACCTGCACTGCTATGGGCAAGAAGGTTGCCACCTGCACAAGATGCGACGAAGAGGTCAGTGAGTCGATTGAAAAGATTCCTCACGATAAAAAGACAGATATAAAGGCTACAAAGGCAACCTGTACTAAGGCAGGTAAAACTGCAGGCAAGAAATGCTCGATGTGCGGAAAGGTTACAGTTGAGCAAGAGAGCATCCCTGCCCTCGGTCACGATATGGGCGACTATAAGGTGACGAAAGAGCCTACCTGCACTGCTATGGGCAAGAAGGTTGCCACCTGTGCAAGATGCGACGAAGAGGTCAGTGAGTCAATTGAAAAGATAGCTCACGATGAAAAGACAGATATAAAGGCTACAAAGGCTACCTGCACAAAAGAAGGCAAAACTGCAGGCAAGAAGTGCTCAATGTGCGGCAAGGTTACAGTTGAGCAGGAGACGATTCCTGCCTTCGGTCACGATATGGGCGACTATAAGGTGACGAAAGAGCCCACCTGTACTGCTCAGGGTGAAAAAGAGTCAGTTTGCTCAAGATGTGACGAAAAGCAGACTATGACTATAGCAAAGCTTGGTCACAGTTACAGTGAATATGAAGTGACGAAAGAGCCCACCTGTACCGCTATGGGAGAAAAAACTGCCTATTGCAGTCGCTGTGAGCAGACGGTGAAAGAGGATATTGCAAGAGTGCCTCATAAAGAAATCACAATAAATGCAACCGAACCCACCTGCACGAAAAACGGCAGAACTCAGGGAACAGTCTGTGAGGTTTGCGGCAGAGTACTCAAGGAACAGCTCACTGTGGATAAGCTGGGTCACAGCATTAAAGAAACTGTTGCGGCAAAGGCAACCAAGGAAAATCACGGTGAGCTTATAAAAGAGTGCACTCGTTGCGGTGACAAAGAAAGTCAGAGGGTTTATCTCATTAAAAGCGTCAGCATGGCTAAAGACAGATATGCCTATAACGGCAAGACCCCTAAGGTGACTGTAAAAGTTATTGACTCGCAGAAAAATCTGCTCAGAGAGGGCGAGGACTACACTGTCAGTGCAGGCAGCGCAAAGAAGGTCGGCACTCACACTGCCACAGTTAAATTCAAGGGTAAATATGGGGGCACTGAAAAGCTCACCTTTGATATAGTACCCGGCAAAACCTCAGCCGTAAAAGCAGCAGAGAGCACCTCATATCTTAAGCTCACATGGAATAAGGTCAGCGGTGCCACGGGCTACAGAGTTTATCAGTATGACAGCAAGACAAAAAGCTATAAGCTTCTGACTTCCCTTAAAGGCAAAAACTCATACACTGTCAAAAAACTAAAAAGCGGAACGGTTTATAAATTTGCCGTCAAGGCATACACAAAGCAGAGTGACGGAACGGTTTATTGGGGCAGCAGTGTCAAGGTGCAGTTTGCAACAAAGCCTGCCGCAACAGATATAGCGCTGAAGTCCGCGGCAAAGAAAACTGCCGAAATCAGCTGGAATAAGGTCAGCGGTGCTTCAGGCTATCAGATTTATTATGCTTCGAGCAAAGACGGTGACTATAAAAAGCTAAAAAGCACCACAGCACTGTCGTATAAAAAGACAGGTCTGAAATCGGGCAAGACCTATTATTTCAAGGTCAGAGCCTATAAAAAGGTTGACGGCAAAACCGTCTACGGTGCTTTCGGCAAGATAAAATCAGTGAAGGTGAAATAAAATGCGTGAAATTCATTCAGATTTAATCAGGGATACAGTAGAAAAGCTCTGCATAGAAGCAAACTATCGTCTGCCCGATGATGTCAGGTACGCAATAGAAAGCTGCCGTGACTGTGAGGACTGCGCTGCTGCCAAAGGTATTCTTGATGATATAATCAGAAACTATGAAATAGCTGACAGTGAAAATATGCCCATCTGTCAGGATACAGGTATGGCCTGCGTTTTTCTCGAAATAGGTCAGGATGTGCATATTGTTGGTCAGGCTCTTTATGATGCAGTCAATGAGGGTGTTCGCCGCGGCTATGACAAAGGATATCTTCGAAAGAGTGTAGTGGCTGACCCTGTGAGAAGAGGCAACACAGGTGATAACACACCTGCTATGATTTACACTGAAATCGTAAGCGGTGAAAGTATAAAAATCACAGTCGGCCCTAAGGGCTTCGGCAGTGAGAATATGAGCGCTATAAGAATGTTCAAGCCCTCTGCAGGCCTTCAGGGTCTAAAGGATTTCATTATAGAAACAGTTGAAAATGCAGGACCTAACCCTTGTCCGCCCATGGTGGTGGGTGTTGGCATCGGAGGCACCTTCGACAAGGCTGCGCTGCTTGCAAAAAAAGCCCTTATGCGTGAAATCGGCACAAGCAACCCTGACCCCTTTTATGCTGAGCTTGAAAAAGAAATGCTCGAAAAAATCAACCAACTCGGCATCGGCCCTCAGGGCTTCGGCGGAAGGACAACGGCTTTAGGTCTCAACATTGAAACTCTGCCGACCCATATTGCAGGTATGCCCTGCGCAATAAACATCAACTGCCACGTGACTCGTCACAAAACGGAGGTAATATAACATGGAAAAGAAAATCAGCTTACCTCTGACAAAGGAATTGGCGAAAACCCTCAAAGCAGGTGACAGAGTGCTCCTGACAGGTACAATTTATACCTCACGCGACGCAGGACACAAGAGAATGTGTGAAGCTCTTTCAAAAGGTGAAAAGCTTCCCTTTGACCCCACAGACGCCACGATTTATTATGTTGGCCCCACTCCTGCAAAGCCCGGTCAGGTTATTGGCTCGGCAGGCCCCACAACAAGCGGAAGAATGGATGCTTATGCCCCCACAATGATGAAGGTGGGTGCAAGGGGTATGATAGGCAAGGGCGCAAGACTGCCTGAGGTTGTCGAGGCTATGAAGGAGCATAGCGGAGTTTATTTCGGCGCTATAGGCGGTGCAGGTGCTCTGCTTTCAAGGTGCATAAAATCGGCAAAGCATATTGCTTATGAAGACTTAGGTGCTGAGGCACTTCGTGAGCTTTATGTTGAAGATATGCCTCTGACTGTGATAATCGATTCACAGGGCAATAATCTTTATGAAACGGGCAGAGAAGAGTATCTTAAAATACAAAATGAAAAATAAAAAATGCAAAGTTGCGGCCGCGGGAGAGTCTGCGGTCGCTTTTGTTTTCGGTCCGGGGGAGTGGGCGGTCTTTTTGTAGCTGGCGGCAGGCGGCTCCGCTGCCGAATTTCATTCGGCACGGCGGAGCTCCGCCGAAAAATCGCTCTGCGATTTTTGCGGAGCCGCCCCCACTCGCCACCTGCACTTTCTTAAGTTTTCCTTAAGTCTTATGCCAAAGTCTTGATATATCAGCCGTCAGATGCTAAACTGAAAACAGAATGAAAAAAGGAGAAGGCCAATGAAAAAGACAGTCAGAATTATCAGCATAACAGCAGGTGCACTGCTTCTTGGCAACACTGCACTAATGATGGTTATAGCAAACCTCAATATAGGGCTTGTACCTGTTGCAGGCCTTGGAGGTGTTTTGCTTGTTTACGGTCTGTTTTTCAATAAGCTGAGCACTAAAAAGATAATCAATGCTTCTATGTGTCTTATTTTAGCGGTGATTCTGAGCTTCGGCGGTTTTCTGGCAGCTTACGGCAGAAATGATAATGCCACCTATAATGAAAAAACAGTTATAGTCCTCGGCTGCGGAATAAGAGGCGAAAGAGTCAGTGTAGGCCTTGCAAAGCGCCTTAATAAGGCATATAGCTATCACCTGCAGAATCCTGATGCCATGATAATTGTTTCAGGTGGACAGGGACCTCAGGAGGATATAAGTGAAGCACTCGCTATGAAGCGTTATCTCGTGCTTAAGGGAGTGCCAGAAGAAAAAATAATAATGGAGGATAAATCTACCTCCACTATAACTAATTTTAAATTTTCGCACGAAATTATGAAAGAAGAGGGACTGCCATCTGACAGTGTGGTTTTTGTCACAAACGGTTATCACGTTTACAGAGCCGCTTCA
>JAZNUW010000059.1:0-17710 GCA_045592465.1 Acutalibacteraceae bacterium
GAAATTCCTAAGGCTATGGGTAAGGTTGTTGATATTCTTCTTATGCTCAGTGCTGAGGGTGCTGACTATGCTGCAATTCAGGCTGACCTTGTGTCAAATGTGCTGAAGATGCTTCTTCTGTGCGCCTTCACTCTTGCAGTCGGTTATGTGGCTGCCCGCTGCTCATCAATTGCCAGCATGGGCTTCGGTGCCAACCTGAGAAGAGAGCTTTTCAACAAAATTCAGGATTTGTCCTTCGACAATATCGACAAGCTGAAGATTTCTTCTCTCATAACAAGAATGACAAACGACGTTTCAATGGTGCAGAATGTTTATAAAAACACTATTGTCACCTTTATCAAGGGCCCCTTTATGCTTATAACAGCACTTGTCTATGCCCTTGATATCAGCCGTGACTTATCACTCGTTTTTGCTTTTGCTCTTCCTGCAATTGTTGTTATTGTTGTTATCATGGGTTATCTCGCAGTGCCTCTTTTCAAGAAAATGCTCAAGAAAACCGATAAGTTCAACGGCGTACTGCGCGGCAACATCAACGGCATCAGAGTTGTGAAATCCTTTGTAAGAGAAGACCACGAAAAAGAAAAATTCGAAGAAGCAAACGTGGCTGTTATGGAAATGAATGTCAGAGCCCAGAAGCTTATTCTTTACATAACTCCCGCTATTATGTTTGTCATTTACGGCTGCATGATTTTTGCTATGTGGCGAGGCAGTGATATCATCATACACGGCAAGGGTGACCTGACCGTAGGTGCTATGACAACCTTTGTTTCATATATCACTCAGGTGCTTTCATCAGTTATGACGGTTATGCTTGTTTTCGTCAGCATGATTATGGCAAAGGCTTCTATCGGCAGAATCGGCGAAGTCTTCAACCAGGAGCCCTCTATCAGCGATAAGGATGCTGACCCTGAGGCAGTTCTTGCAGACGGCAGCATTGAATTCAGAAATGTTTCCTTCAAATACAGTGAAGCAGCCGTTAAAAATATTCTTGAAGATATCAACCTTAAAATAGAATCAGGCGAAACCGTAGGCATTATCGGCGGTACGGGTTCATCAAAGTCAACCCTCATTCAGCTTATCCCCCGTCTTTATGAAGCAAACGAAGGCGAAATTCTTGTCGGCGGAAGAAATGTCAAAGACTACACCTTCGAAAACCTCAGAAGCGAAATTTCAGTTGTGCTTCAGCAGAATGTTCTTTTCTCAGGCACTATCTCCGACAATATCCGTTGGGGTGATTTTTCCGCAACTGACGAAGAGGTTGTCGAGGCTGCCGAGGCTGCTCAGGCTCACTCATTCATCACCGAATTTGAAAAGGGCTATAACACTGAGCTCGGTCAAGGCGGCAACACAGTTTCAGGCGGTCAGAGACAGCGCCTTTGCATTGCAAGAGCCCTGCTCAAAAAGGCTAAGATTCTTATTCTTGACGATTCCACCAGTGCCGTTGACACTGCAACAGATGCTAAAATCCGTGCGGCACTGCGCTCAGACAAATATAAGGATATGACTAAAATCATCATCGCTCAGCGCATAACCTCAATTATGGATGCAGACCGTATTATCGTTATGGAAGACGGCAGAATTGTCGGCATGGGTACCCATAAGGAGCTGACGGAAAGCAACGAGGTTTATCATGAAATCTTTGTTTCTCAGCAGGAAGGAGTGTTGGCACAATGAGTAAGACTCCCGTAAACGAAGAAAACAAAGACCTTCTCACTGAAGAAAAGATGCAGGAATCTGCACCCGCAGCTCAGGAAAAGGAAGATAAAAAAGACAAGAAAAAGGCAAGAAAGACCCGTCCCTCAAAGGGAAAGAAAATTCCCGAAAACGAGACGGAAGAAGAAAGAAAAGAACGCGAAAAGAAGGAAGAGGAAAAGAAAAAGAAGAAGCCCAAGGACATTAAAACTGCCACAAGACGACTTCTCAGCTATATCACTCAGTATAAGGGACTTCTTTTCCTTGTTGCATTTCTCGTTATTGCAACCACCGTCGTGAGTGTGCTTTCCTCTTTGGCAATGTACCCTGTAAACAAAACCCTGGAAGAGCTTATTGCCGGCAGAATAACCTCAGGCGATGAGGCTATGTCAACCATTATAAAGTGGCTTATCATTATGGCAATCGGCTATGCGTTGTCGGCACTTTTCAACCTGCTTTATTCAAGAATCATGCTCCATATTTCTTCGAGAACCCTCAAGAATATGCGCCGCGACCTTTTCAACCATATTCAGGGGCTTCCCCTTGAATATTTTGACAAGAGAAAAACAGGTGAAATCATGAGCCATTTCACCAACGACGTCAGCCGTGTAAGCGACCTTATCAGCAACAGCTTCCCCTCACTTATTTCATCAACCATTCAGGCTGTTATGACTATCACCATTATGATAGTTTTCTCATGGAAGCTGACTCTGACAATCACTGTTGCAATTGTGCTTATGTTCCTTGTGGTTGCATTCATCACCAGCAAGTGCTCACCTCTTTTCAAGGCACAGCAGAAGGCTATTGCCGAGGTTAACGGCTTCACCGAGGAATATATCAAGGGCATTAAGGTTGTTCAGCTTTTCTCACAGGAAAAGAAGACCAAAGACACCTTTAACGGTCTTAACGAAAACTACCGTAAAATCGGTGTCAAGGCAAACATCATCGGCGGCTTTATGTCACCGCTTATGTCAATGATAACAAGAATCAACTATGCTATCTGCGTTTTCTATGGCGCTAAGCTTGTTATGGCAGGCGAAATGGATGTTGCAAAGCTTATCAACTATCTTAACTATTCAAAGAGCTATGCTTCTCCCATTGTTTCAATTGCAAGCACCTACACCTCTCTTGTTTCTGCTCTTGCAGGTGCAGAACGCGTCTTTGAGGTGCTGGACACACCCAACGAAACCGATGAAGGCAGGGTAACTCTCGTGCGCCTTATCAAAAATGTTTTGGGTGAAAATGAAGAAACCGACCTTAACGAAGGTCAGTTCAGCTGGAAGGTGCCCACAGAAAACGGCTTTGATTATGTACCTCTCAAGGGTAACATCAAGGTCAAAGATGTCACCTTCGCCTATGTGGAAGGTACAGACGTGCTCAAAAACATCAATGTCACTGCAGAAAGCGGACAGAAGGTAGCCTTTGTAGGCTCAACAGGTGCAGGCAAGACCACCATCACCAACCTTATCAACCGTTTCTATGAAATCGACAGAGGTCAGATAACCTATGACGGCATTGACATCAAGGATATAAAGAAAGACGACCTGCGCCACTCAATGGCTATGGTGCTTCAGGACACAAAGCTCTTCTCGGGCACTATTGCAGACAACATCCGTTACGGCAAGCTGGATGCCACTCAGCAGGAAATTGAGGCTGCGGCAAAAATCGCCAATGCTCACTCCTTTATCGAGAAGCTCCCCGACGGCTATGAAACTGAAATCAAGGCAGATGCCGTCAATATCAGTACGGGTCAGGCTCAGCTTATCAACATAGCAAGAGCCGCAATTGCAGGCGCTCCCCTGCTTATTCTTGACGAGGCAACATCAAGTGTTGACACCAGAACTGAACGTCTTATCGAGGTGGGTATGGATAAAATTATGGAAAACAGAACTGTTTTCGTTATTGCCCACAGACTTTCAACAGTACGCAACTCAGACGATATTGTTGTTCTTGAAGGCGGTGAAATCATCGAAGAGGGCAACCACAGCGCTCTTATCGAGCAGGGCGGAAAATACTATCAGCTCTACACCGGCAAAGCAGAAATCGAATAAGTCACAGATTATCAGACTAAACCCTGCAGGGAAATCCTTGCAGGGCTTTTTTTATATTATTCAGCCTTCAGAAAGCCTGAGCTCAGGGCATCAATATGCTTTCCGTCTTTCACAATTTCAAAATGCAGGTGGCTTTCCTGTGCACTCTCACAGGGGATATCTCCCAGCTTGCCTATAATATCGCCCTTTCTGACAGTGTCATCAATGCCCACACATGTCCCCTGCTCTATGCCGCAATATCTTGCAACAAAATCACCGTAATCAACCTCAATGCAATAGCCCCACGCCGGGTCGGCAACAACACGTGTAACCTTGCCGTCACCCACCGAGATAACATCACTGCCCTTTTCACCTAAGAAGTCGGTGCCCTTGTGTATGCGCCAGTCCTCCATAGTTTCATCATAAACAGGTGTCAGGCTGAAGGCTTTGCCTGTTTTTTCACCGAAAGGATAAATATATGTGATGTTGCTTAAAACCTCGCTTTCCTTTTCGGTTGTGACAGCCTCGGTTGTTTCTTCTTTTTCAGGCTGAACCGAAGTTTCAGGCTCACTTTCAGAGGGTACCTTCGCTTCGGTCGTAATTCTTGGGTCTGCAACGTCATCCTTATTTTTTCTCACCTGCTCGGTAATTTCTTCAGCAAGAGTTGTGGGCACATCAAGGTCTTCTATCAGCTTCACGCTTGAGGAATAAACAAAGCCTATTGCCGTAATTATAAGAGCAAAGCTCACTGCTGCCGTAATATAAAATCCCTTGCCTGAAGAAAGCTTTTCGATAATATTTTTCTTTTTCATATATCTTCCACCGTTTCATATCATTTGCTTTTATTATTAATCTCAGAGGAAAAAATATACCAAAGCACGAAAAAACTCCTTGAAACTGCAAAAAAATTTATATTTTTTACGAACAAATGTTTGCATTTTGAAAAATAGTATGCTATAATGGTTGCACAGACGAACATTTGTACAACCAAAATCTAAAATAAAATTATGGAAAGAGGTATAATTTATGCGTGAACCCCTTACCGAAAATCAGACCCTTATACTCAACTATCTCAAGGAGCGCTCAGGCGATGTGCCGCCCAGTGTCAGAGAAATCTGTCAGGCTGTCGGTCTTCGCTCCACATCATCAGTGCAGGCTAATCTCATAGCTCTTGAAGAGAAGGGCTACATAGAGCGTGACCCTATGCACAAGCGTTCAATAAGAATCACAGGCAGAGCAGAAAACGTTATGCACGTACCTCTTCTCGGTGTGGTTACGGCAGGTCTTCCCATTCTTGCAACAGAGCAGATTGAGTGCTATCTTCCCTTCAATGCACCCCACATTTCAAGCGACAAAGAGATGTTCGCTCTGAGAGTACGCGGTGAAAGTATGATTAATGCAGGCATTTATGACGGTGACATTCTCTATGTTGAGCGTACCCCTGTTGCCCGCAACGGTGACATAGTTGTTGCCCTTATTGAAGACGAAGCAACTGTCAAAACCTTCTATAAGGAGAACGGTCACTTCCGTCTTCAGCCTGAAAATGACAGCTTTGACCCGATTATCGTTGACGAGCTCATCATTCTTGGCAAGGTTGTTGCACTGACGAGATATTTCTGAAAATTATGAATGAGGAATTATGAATTATGAATTCATAGCATCAGTTTCTGTCATCACTGAAGAAATTGCAGTTAAGAAATATATTCAGCCAAGACAAACTCATTCTTAAAGAGTGTACGAAAACGTGCACTCTTTTTGTTTTTTCAGAACTATGCATCAAAGACAAAAACACCAACTAATCTCCACCCCTAACACCCTTTTTTGACCTTATGCACAAAAAGCAAATAAACCCCTTTTTTTGTTGACTTTTTCTGCGTTTTTATGATATAATTTCAATGTCATTTTACAGTATATTATATATATTATATATATTCCCTTGAAACTGACGGTTTTTAGTGGAGCACCACATGAATTAAGGGAAGTTATATCTGTCGACCGTCTGGGCTGCTTGCAAGGGATTTTTTCTGTGTAGGTGCGCCCTTTTTGTTTTTCTCTGCGCGGCAGAGAGTCACTTTGTTAAAATACTCTTTTATGAGGAGGTCATATTAATGAAAAAAGTTGCAATTATTATGGGAAGCGACAGCGATTTGCCTGTTGTTTCAAAAGCTGCCGACACCTTAAAGCAGTTCGGTGTACCCTATGAGCTTCATATCTATTCAGCTCACCGCACACCCGCTGAAGCTAAGGAATTCAGTGAAACTGCAAGAGAAAACGGTTTCGGCTGTATTATTGCCGCTGCAGGCATGGCTGCACACCTTGCAGGTGCAATTGCCGCCAACACTACCCTGCCCGTTATCGGCATACCCATGAAATCAAAATATCTCGACGGTATTGATGCTCTTCTTTCAACAGTTCAGATGCCCTCAGGCATTCCGGTTGCAACTGTTGCTATTGACGGAGCTGTCAATGCCGCCTTGTTGTCTATTGAAATACTCGCAGTGAGTGATGAAGACCTTGCAAAGAAGCTTCATGATAAGAGAAATGCCGACACAAAGACAGTTCTCGAAAAGAATGCTGCGGCAGAAAAACAATATAATTTTTAAGGTTACAACTTACTTGGAGGTAAAACTATGGGAGGATTTTTCGGCGCAACATCAAAAAGAGATGTTGTTCTGGATGTTTTTTTCGGTGTTGACTATCACTCACATCTCGGCACCCGCCGCGGCGGTATGGCTGCCGTAAATGAGGAAAAGGGCTTTCAGCGCGATATCCACAACATCGAAAATTCACCCTTCAGAACAAAATTTTCAGGCATCACAGATGAAATGCAGGGAACAGCTTCAATCGGCTGTATAAGCGACAGCGACCCTCAGCCCATTCTCATTCGTTCAAACTTAGGTGTTTATGCCATAACAACAATAGGAATTATCAATAATGCTGAAGAGCTGACAGATAAATTTCTCAGCGGCAGCGGTGGACATTTCACCGCTATGACAGGCGGTCGAATCAATTCCACTGAGCTTGCCGCAGCCCTCATTAACCAGAAAGACAACTTTGCTGACGGTATACGTTTCTGCCAGGAACAGATTGATGGCTCACTGTCATTGCTCATTCTCAAAGAAGACGGCTCAATCATTGCTGCCAGAGACCGCTTGGGAAGAACTCCTGTTGTTATAGGCAAAGACATCGACGGTCACTGCGTTTCATTTGAATCCTTTGCTTTTGAAAAGCTTGACTATGAATTCCTCAAGGAGCTTGGTCCCGGTGAAATTGACCTTATCACTGCTGACAGTGTTGAGGTGCTCAAGGAGCCCATGAAAAAGATGAAAATCTGCTCCTTCCTCTGGACATACTACGGTTATCCCAACTCAAAATATGAGGGTGTCAATGTTGAGGTTATGCGTACTCGCAACGGTGAGATAATGGCAAAAAGCGATAAGCTCCTGGGCAAATGCGAAGGCATCGATTTTGTCAGCGGTGTGCCCGATTCAGGTACCCCTCACGCTATAGGCTATGCAAACGAGAGCGATATTCCCTTTGCAAGACCCTTTATTAAATACACACCCACATGGCCCAGAAGCTTTATGCCGGCTAATCAGAAGGAACGCAACAAAGTTGCAAAAATGAAAATGATTCCCGTTCACGAGCTCATTCAGGGCAAAAAGCTTCTGTTTGTTGACGACAGCATCGTCAGAGGCACTCAGCTTCGCGAAACCGTTGAATTCCTTTACAGCCACGGCGCTCAGGAGGTACACATGAGAAGTGCCTGCCCGCCTATTATGTACAACTGCAAATATCTCAACTTCTCAAGAGGCAACTCCGACAGAGATCTTATTGCAAGAAGAACCATTCTTGAGCTTGAAGGCGAAGAGGGTGAAAAGTACATCGACGAATACAGCGACGCAACAACTCAGAGAGGTCAGACACTGCTTAACGAAATATGCAAAAAGTTAGGCTTCCACTCTCTCGGCTATCAGAGTCTTTCAGGTCTTATAGAGGCTATCGGCCTGCCCGAAGACTGCGTGTGCACTTATTGCTGGAACGGTAAAGAATAAATTAATGTTTGAAAGGATTAAATCGAAATGAAAAATTCACAGTCACAGTCCTATGCTGCTGCAGGTGTTGATATCACAGCCGGCTATAAAGCAGTTGAACTTATGAAAAAACATATTGCAAGAACACGCAACGAAAATTGTGCAGACGATGTCGGCGGCTTCGGCGGCTGCTTTGATCTGAGCATGACCGCAGGCATGGGGCATCCCATTTTAGTTTCAGGTACTGACGGTTGCGGCACAAAGGTCAAGCTCGCTATCCTTATGGACAAGCACGACACAATCGGCATTGATGCAGTTGCAATGTGCGTTAACGATATTATCTGCGTCGGCGCAAAGCCCTTATATTTCCTGGACTATATTGCATGCGGAAAAAACTATCCTGAAAAGATTGCAGAAATCGTCAGCGGTGTTGCTGAAGGCTGTGTTCAGTCAGGTGCAGCACTCATCGGCGGTGAAACCGCAGAGCATCCCGGCCTTATGCCTCTGGAAGATTATGATCTTGCAGGCTTTGCAGTGGGTATAGTAGACAAGCCCAAAATGATTGATAACAGCAAAATGGCTGCAGGTGATGTAGTTATCGCTCTTCCCTCAACAGGCATCCATTCCAACGGCTTCAGCTTATGCCGTAAGGTTTTTGATATTGATAACAATAACCCCGAGCTTTATATCCCCCGCGAAGAATTAGGCGGCAAGACAATTGCCGAGGCTCTGCTTGTTCCCACAAAGATTTATGTCAAGCCTGTTCTTGCTCTTATCGAGCAGGTTAAGGTCAAGGGCATTTCTCACATCACAGGCGGCGGCTTCTATGAAAACATTCCCCGTTCAATTCCTGACGGACTTTGCGCAAAAATTGACAAGTCCGCTGTCAAGGTGCTTCCTATCTTCGATGTTATTGCCAAGTGGGGCAATATTCCCGAGCGTGATATGTATAACACATATAATATGGGTGTTGGCATGAGCATTGTTGTTCCCGCAGACGAGGTTGAGCTTTCAATTTCAATTCTCAAGGAAAACGGCATCGATGCCTATGTTATCGGTGAAATTATCGAAGGTGATGAGAAGGTGATTCTGTAATGGCAAAAAGAATCGCAGTTCTGGTTTCAGGCGGCGGCACAAACCTTCAGGCTCTTATTGATGCTCAGAAGGACGGCCTTTTCGGTGAAAGCAGAATAACACTTGTAATCGCTTCAAAGCCCGGTGTCTATGCCCTTGAAAGAGCAAAGAATAACGATATTGCTTCGGCAGTGCTCTGCAGAAAAGACTATGCCGATATAGCTGCTTATTCAAAAGCTCTCACAGACACACTCAAGGCAAATGACATTGACCTTGTTGTACTGGCAGGCTTCCTCACAATTATTGATGAGCAGGTTTACGAGGCATATCCCAATGCAATTATAAATATTCATCCTGCACTTATCCCCTCATTCTGCGGCAAAGGCTATTACGGTCTTCACGTGCATGAGGCTGCCCTTGAAAAGGGAGTTAAAGTTTCAGGTGCAACAGTACACTTCGTAACACCCGAATGTGATGCAGGACCTATCATTCTGCAGAAGGCTGTGGCAGTACAGCAAAATGACACACCCGAAGCTTTGCAGGAAAGAATCATGAAAGAAGCTGAATGGAAGATTCTTCCCGAGGCTGTCAGACTTTTCTGTGAAGACAAATTAAGTGTAAAAAATAATAAAGTTTATATAGGAGAGTAAGCTATGAAAGTTTCAACCATCAAAGAAGAACTTAATTCTCTTGCTTATCACGGCAGAGGCATTATCATCGGCAAGAGCGCCGACGGCAAAAAGGCTGTAACTGCTTATTTCATCATGGGCAGAAGCGAAAACAGCCGTAACCGTGTTTTCGTGCTTGAGGGCGACGCAATGCGCACCAAGGCTTTTGACGAAAGCAAGATGACAGACCCCCACCTTATCATCTACTATCCCGTGAGAGTGCTCGGCAATAAGACCATCGTGACAAACGGCGACCAGACTGACACTATCTATGAGCTTATGGATAAGCAGATGACCTTTGAGCAGGCTCTTCGCACAAGAGAATTTGAAGACGACAAGCCTAACTTCACTCCCAGAATTTCAGGCATCATCCGTCTTGAAAAGGAAGGCATGAACTATGCTATGTCAATTCTCAAGAGTGCTGAGGGTGACGACAGCTCCTGTGAAAGATTTACATATGCTTACTCAAATCCCCTTTGCGGCAAAGCAAAGTTCATCCACACCTATAACTGTGACGGCAATCCCCTGCCCTCATTTGAAGGCGAGCCCAAGACACTTGTGCTTCCCGATGTTTCTATCGATGAATTAACAGACCTTATCTGGACCAACCTTAATGAAGACAACAAGGTTTCACTTTTCGTAAGATACATCGACATCGAAAGCGGCGAAAGTGAAACAAGAGTAGTAAACAAAAACAAATAATAAATCGGAGGATAAGTTAATGAAAGAATTTGAACTTAAATACGGTTGTAACCCCAACCAGAAGCCCTCAAAAATTTATATGCATGACGGCTCAGAGCTGCCTATCGAAATCCTTTCAGGCAGACCCGGCTATATCAACTTCCTCGATGCCTTCAACTCATGGCAGCTTGTCAAGGAACTTAAGGAAGCAACAGGCCTCCCCTCGGCAGCATCCTTCAAGCACGTAAGCCCCACCTCAGCAGCTGTGGGCACAATCCTTCCCGAAAAATTAAAGAAAGCCTGCTTCGTTGATGACGTTGAGGGTCTTGACGAAAGCCCCCTTGCCTGCGCATACGCAAGAGCAAGAGGCACAGACAGAATGTGCTCCTTCGGTGACTGGGTTGCTCTCTCAGATGTTTGCGATGCAACAACAGCCAAGCTCATCAAAAGAGAAATCTCTGACGGTGTTATCGCTCCGGGTTACACTGACGAAGCTCTTGCAATTCTCAAGCTCAAGAGAAACGGCAACTATAATGTAGTTAAAATTGACCCCGATTATGTACCCGCTGAAATTGAAACAAAGCAGGTTTACGGCATAACATTCCAGCAGGGCAGAAATAACTTTGAAATCAATGAAGCTCTTCTCAGTGACATTGTTACTAAAAACAAGGAGCTTCCCGAAAGTGCAAAGAGAGACCTTATCATCGCTCTCATCACACTTAAATATACACAGTCAAACTCAGTTTGCTATGCATATGACGGTCAGGCTATCGGCGTTGGTGCAGGCCAGCAGTCAAGAATTCACTGCACAAGACTTGCAGGCACAAAGGCTGACACATGGCTTCTTCGCCAGGCTGATAAGGTTCTTAATCTCCCCTTCCTGCCCACCCTCGGCAGAGCAGACAGAGATAACGTTATCGACGGCTATATCAACAAAAATGAAGAAGATGTATGCGCTGACGGCAACTGGCAGAAGTATTTCACACAGCAGCCCAAGCCCTTCACAAAGGAAGAAATGGAAGCTCACCTTAAAACATTCTCAGGTATTGCTCTCGGTTCAGACGCATTCTTCCCCTTCTCAGACAACATTGAAAGAGCATATCGCAGCGGCGTAAGCTATATTGCAGAGCCCGGCGGCTCAATAAGAGATGATGCAGTTATCGAATGTGCAGACAAATATAACATGGTAATGGCATTCACAAAAATGAGACTTTTCCACCACTGATAAAAATTCCCCCGAAAAGGAGAAACTGATGCTTAATTATTTTAACGAACTCGAAAAATACGACTCAGAAGTCTTTGCAGCCTGCGATAAGGAGCTCACAAGACAGGAAACCTTCATTGAGCTTATCGCTTCAGAAAATATTGTTTCAAAGGCTGTGCTTTTAGCTGCAGGCAGTGTGCTCACCAACAAATATGCAGAGGGTTACCCCGGCAAGCGCTATTACGGCGGCTGCCACTGTGTTGACGAGGTTGAAAACATTGCAAGAGAAAGAGCCAAGAAGCTCTTCGGTGCTGAGCACGCAAATGTGCAGCCCCACTCAGGTGCAAACGCTAACCTTGCTGTTTTCTTTGCTCTGCTTGAAACAGGCGACACGGTTATGGGCATGAATCTTTCTCAGGGCGGTCACCTTTCACACGGCTCACCTGTCAACATTTCAGGCAAATACTGGAATATTGTTCAGTATGGTGTTGACGATGAAACTGAAATGATCGATTACGATAAGATGAGAGAAATTGCTCTGGAATGCAAGCCCAAGCTTATCGTTGTTGGTGCAAGTGCATATTCAAGAATTATCGACTTCAAGCGCTGCAGAGAAATCGCAGACGAGGTGGGTGCATATCTTATGGTTGATATGGCTCATATTGCAGGTCTTGTTGCCGCAGGCATCCATCCCTCACCCGTACCCTATGCAGATGTTGTAACATCAACAACCCACAAGACCCTCAGAGGTCCCAGAGGCGGTCTTATCCTTTGCAGACAGGAGCTTGCTCAGAAAATTGACAAGGCTGTTTTCCCCGGCACTCAGGGCGGCCCTCTTATGCATGTTATAGCTGCCAAGGCAGTTGCCTTCGGCGAAGCTCTCAGCGATGAATTCAAGGCTTATCAGACACAGCTCCATAAAAATGCTGCTGCCTTCTGCGAAGCACTCAAGGCTGAGGAAATCGACATCGTTTCAAAGGGCACAGACAATCACCTTATGCTTCTCGACCTCAGACGCTATGAAATTTCAGGCAAGGAGCTTGAGGCAAGACTTGACGAGGTGCACATCACAGCAAACAAAAACACTATCCCCAATGATCCCAAGAGTCCCTTCGTTACAAGCGGTCTTCGTGTCGGTACTGCTGCCGTTACCTCAAGAGGCTTCAAGGAGGAAGATATGGTACTTATTGCAAAGTGGATAAAGCTTGCAATTACCGACTTTGAAAATTCAAAAGACGAAATCACAAAGGGTGTGCTTGCTCTTTGCGAAAAATATCCTATCTACGCTGACTAAGAGGTAAGAGATATGAAAATATTGGTTGTAGGCGGTGGCGGACGTGAACACGCCATCATCAAAAAATTAAAAGAAAACAAGGATATCGAAAAAATCTACGCACTGCCCGGCAACGGCGGTATTGCTGCCGACGCAGAATGTGTTGCAATCGGTGCAACAGACATAGACGGCATCTGTGAATGGGCAAAAAACAACCCCGTTGACTATGCAGTTGTGGCTCCCGATGACCCTCTTGTGCTTGGTGCAGTTGACAGACTCACTGCTATGGGTATCCCCTGCTTCGGTCCTGAGGCTAAGGCTGCAATAATCGAGGGCAGCAAGGTTTTCTCAAAGAATCTTATGAAAAAATACGGCATTCCCACGGCAGAGTACGAGGTATTCTCCGATATGGAAAAGGCTCTGGCTTATCTTGAAACTGCTCCCATTCCCACAGTTATCAAGGCTGACGGTCTGGCCCTTGGCAAGGGCGTTATCATCGCTATGACGAGAGATGAGGCAAAAGATGCCGTTAAATCTATGATGGAGGATAAAATCTTCGGTGCAAGCGGCAACAACATCGTTATCGAAGAATTCCTCACAGGCCCCGAGGTTTCAGTGCTTTCTTTCACAGACGGCAAGACTGTCGTTCCCATGATTTCATCAATGGACCACAAGAGAGCTCTTGACAACGACGAAGGCCTCAACACAGGCGGTATGGGCACAGTTGCTCCCAACCCCTATTACACAGACGCAGTTGCAAAAGAGTGCATGGAAAAGATTTTCCTGCCCACTATAAACGCTATGAATGCTGAAGGCCGCACCTTCAAGGGCTGCCTTTACTTCGGTCTTATGATTACAGAAAAGGGTCCCAAGGTTATTGAGTACAACTGCCGTTTCGGCGACCCTGAGACACAGGTTGTTCTTCCCCTTCTTGAAAGCGATCTGCTCACAGTTATGAAGGCTACAACCGACGGCACACTGGCTGAAACTGAGGTTAAGTTTGCCGATAAGCATGCCTGCTGTGTTATCATGGCTTCAAAAGGCTATCCTCAGAAGTATGATAAAGGCTTTGCAATCGACATTCCCGACGATGTGAAAGACAGCGTTTACGTTGCAGGTGCAGTGCTTGACGGCACCACTCTTAAAACAAGCGGCGGCAGAGTACTTGGTGTAACTGCCACAGGCGCCTGCCTTGACTGTGCAATCAGCGGCGCTTACGAAAAGGTTAAGAAAGTCAGCTTTGACAATGCATTCTATAGAAACGATATAGGCAAAAAAGCCAAGGAGGCAAAATAAATGGTATATCGCATATATGTTGAAAAGAAAAAGGAGCTCGCTAACGAGGCCAAGGGTCTTTTAGGCGACATCAACTCACTTCTCGGTATCAAGAGCGTTACTGACCTTCGTGTTATCAACCGTTATGATGCTGAGGATATTGAAAAGTCACTCTTTGACTATGCTGTGAAAAATGTTTTCTCAGAGCCTCAGCTTGATATAACAAGTGAAGCTCTCTGCTGTGAGGGTGCAACTGTTTTTGCTGTTGAGCCTCTTCCCGGTCAGTTTGACCAGAGAGCTGACTCTGCTGCTCAGTGTATCCAGATTATTTCTCAGGGTGAAAGACCTACCGTTAAAACTGCAAAGGTTTATCTGCTTTACGGTGATGTGACTGCTCAGGAGCTTGCCGAAATCAAGAAGTATGTTATCAACCCTGTTGAATCAAGAGAGGCTTCACTCGAAGAGGCAGACACTCTCAAAACAAAATATGATATCCCCACTGAGGTTGAAACTCTCGACGGCTTTATCGACCTTGACAGTGACGGTCTTGCAGCCTTTGTCAAGAAATATGCTCTTGCTATGGATAACGATGATATCGCTTTCTGTCAGGACTATTTCAAGAAGGAAGGCAGAAACCCCACTATCACTGAAATCCGTATGATCGATACATACTGGTCAGACCACTGCCGTCATACCACATTCCTGACAACTATTGACTCAGTCAAGTTTGAGGATGAGCTTCTTCAGAGAGCTTATGACGACTATATTGAAACCAGAAAAGAGCTTGGCAGAACAAAGCCCATCTGCCTTATGGATATCGGCACTCTTGCAGGCAAATATCTTAATGCTAACGGCTATCTTGACAAGCTTGATGAAAGCGAAGAAATCAATGCATGTACCGTTAAAATTGAGGTAGAGGTTGATGGCAAGAAAGAACCCTGGCTTCTTCTGTTCAAAAATGAAACTCACAACCATCCCACTGAAATTGAGCCCTTCGGCGGTGCTGCAACCTGCATAGGCGGCGCTATCCGTGACCCCCTGTCAGGCAGAAGCTATGTTTACGGTGCTATGCGTGTTACCGGTGCAGGCGACCCCTTGAAGAGTGTTGCTGAAACTATTCCCGGCAAGCTTCCCCAGAGAAAGATTGTTACAACAGCTGCTGCAGGTTATTCATCATACGGTAACCAGATCGGTCTTGCAACAGGTATTGTTGACGAGCTTTATCATGAGGGTTACACAGCCAAGAGAATGGAAATCGGTGCTGTTATTGCTGCAGCTCCCCAGGAAAATGTAAGACGCGAATGCCCCGAAGACGGTGACGTTGTTATTCTTCTCGGCGGTGCAACAGGCCGTGACGGCTGCGGCGGTGCAACAGGTTCATCAAAGTCACACACTATGGAAAGCCTTGAAACCTGCGGTGCTGAGGTTCAGAAGGGTAATGCTCCCGAAGAAAGAAAGCTTCAGAGACTTTTCAGAAACAAGGAAGCCTGCCGCATGATCAAGCGCTGTAACGACTTCGGTGCAGGCGGTGTTTCTGTTGCTATAGGTGAGCTTGCAGACGGTCTTGAAATTGACCTTAACGCAGTGCCCAAGAAGTATGAAGGCCTTGACGGCACAGAGCTTGCTATCAGTGAAAGCCAGGAAAGAATGGCTGTTGTTATTGAAAAAGAAAACATCGACAACTTCCTCGCACTTGCTAAGAAAGAAAATCTCAACGCAACTGTTGTGGCTAAGGTTAAGGCTGAAAAGCGCCTGACAATGTATTGGAACGGCAAGGCTATTGTGGATATCAGCCGTGATTTCCTTAACTCAAACGGTGCTGAAAAGCATATCGACATCGAAGTTGCAGCTCCTCAGTGCCCGATGAAGAAGATTGAAGGCGGCTTCGAAGAAAATATGAATGCTCTTGCAACAGACCTCAATGTCTGCTCAAAGAGAGGCCTTAGCGAAAGATTTGACTCAACTATCGGCGCAGGCACAGTGCTTATGCCCTTCGGCGGCAAATATCAGCACACACCCATTCAGGCTATGGTTCAGCTCATTTCAACTGAAAAGGGCCACACAGACGATTGCTCATTTATGTCATGGGGCTACAACCCCTTCTATACAGAGAAAACTCCCTTCCACGGCGCATATATGGCTGTTATTGAATCAGTCTGCAAGCTTATTGCAACAGGCGCTTCATTTGAGGATGTTTATCTCACATTCCAGGAATATTTCGAAAGACCCGGTAAGGACCCGAAGCGTTGGGGCAAGCCCATGGCTGCTCTTCTGGGTGCATTCAAGGCTCAGAAAGACCTCAAGGTTGCTGCTATCGGCGGTAAGGACTCAATGAGCGGTACCTTCGAAAATCTTGACGTACCTCCCACACTTGTTTCATTTGCAGTGACAACAGGCAAGACAAGCGATGTTGTGTCACCCGAATTCAAGAAGGCAGGCAACAAGCTTATTCAGCTTTCACCCGAATTCGATAATGACCATCTGCCCGTAACAGAATCACTCCTCGGTGTATTTGCTAAGGTTACAGAGCTTCTCAGAAGCGGCAAGGCTGTTTCCTGCTACACTCCCGGCTTCGGCGGTATTGCTGAAGCAGTTATGAAGATGTGCTTCGGTAACGGTCTGGGCTTCAGCTATGCTGACGGCATCAGTGTTGAAAAGGCTTTCTCATATGCTTACGGCAGCTTCCTGCTTGAGGTTGAGGCAGATGTAAACGAAGGCGAGCTCATCGGTTATATCACGGACAGTGCTGCAATTAAAATGGGCGGCGAAGAGGTTAAGCTCGATGCTCTTCTCAACGCGTACGAAAACAAGCTTGAGGGCGTTTATTCATGCAATATTGACCAGTCAGCATCAAAGGTTGAAACCTTCTCTTATGAGGCAACCAAGAGAGTTGCTCCCGCTATCAAGACTGCAAAGCCCAAGGTGCTTATCCCCGTATTCCCCGGCACAAACTGCGAATTTGATTCAGCTAAGGCTATGGACGATGCAGGCGCCGAAAGCAAGATTATCGTTATCAACAACCTGAGTGCTGACGGTATTCAGAGAAGCGTTGAGCTCTTTGCAAAGGAGCTTGAAACTGCACAGATGATATTCATCCCCGGCGGTTTCTCAGGCGGTGACGAGCCTGACGGCAGCGGTAAGTTTATCACAGCCTTCTTCCGTAATGCGGCTATCAAGGAGCAGGTGACAAGCCTTCTTGAAAACCGTGACGGCCTTATGTGCGGTATCTGTAACGGCTTCCAGGCACTTATCAAGCTTGGTCTTGTGCCCTACGGCAAGATTGTTGACTCAGAAGAAAATATGCCGACACTGACATTCAACACAATTGCAAGACACCAGTCACGCATTGTCAGAACAAGAATTGCTTCAAATATGAGCCCCTGGCTTGCAGACACAAATGTGGGTGACATCTATAATGTGCCCATTTCACACGGTGAGGGCCGTTTCCTCAGTGACGAAAAGACAATTCTTGAGCTGGCAAAGAACGGACAGATTGCAACTCAGTATGTTGACTTTGACGGCAAGGCAACAAACGACATTCACTTCAACCCCAACGATTCAATGTTTGCTATTGAGGGTATCACCTCACCTGACGGACGAGTATTCGGTAAGATGGGTCACAGTGAAAGAATTGCCAACGGTCTTTATAAGAATGTGCTTGGTGATTATGACATCAAGATGTTCAAGAGCGCAGTAAAATATTTTAAATAATCGTCAGAACAACTAAAGTTCTTTGATCACTTTCTTTCAAGAAAGTGATGCCTCCACGGCGAGTGGAA
>JAZNUW010000060.1:0-8996 GCA_045592465.1 Acutalibacteraceae bacterium
TTGTAGTGAGTGCCGCCGTCAGTGCTCTGAGTCCATGCATTTTTATCGTGTTTACAATCCTGAGTTTCACCTGTTACAAGGCCCCAACCATACTTGCTACAACCGATACACTGCTGCTTATGTGTGCCGTCATTATTACTTACAACCTGACCTGAGAATTCGTGTTCAATGTTGTTGAAACCAGCCACGATTGACTTGTCAGCTGTGATGTTTGTGTTCTGGTTTTCAGGCCAAGAATTGAATGTATAGTGATATGTATCGTCTTCTGTCTTGGTGGGTGTGCCTGTCGGATAGCTTACAGAATCGTTATAATTACATGTCTGTGCTGTGCCGAAAGAAGCACCGTTACCGTCAAGGAATGATACGGTATACTTGGGTGAAACAAGAGTAATTGTTGATTCACTTGAAAGAGTCCATGATGTATCATAGTTTCCGAAGCCTGCAGTCAGCTTTACAGTTGCTTTACCTTCGTCTGCCGTATAGCCGTTGTTACCGTGAAGTGAATCTATTGTTGCAGCAAAGTTACCGTTTGCATCAATCGAAACACCTGTTGTTGATGAAAGGCTGTACTGAGGAGCCTTATACCATGCTACACCGTACTGGTCCTCTGCAACTGCACTGAATTTATGGCTGACGCTGCCTGTTTTCGGAACATTGAGAGAAACTGATGATGTGAGTGATGTAGACCATTTTGTCGGTTCAGGGTTTCTCCATACTTTAGCAGACTCAAGCATAATGCCCCACATATCGGTGTCATTGTTACTGGCACCTGCAAGGCTAAATCTTTTTTCAGAGTCCTTACCGATATCCCAGTTATCATCGAAAATTGTTGTTGTACCAATTTTAATTACCTTAACTTTAAGTGTTCCGCCCTTTGAGCCTGATGACCCGTTCTTATAATATATTTCATACGGGAAACCTTTGATGGTAAATGTTTGTGACTGATAGCCTTTACCATAGCCGCTAAAGCTATTGAAAAGAGCTTCGTCAACTACTTTTGAGTTAACATCGATTCCCTTGCCATCATCGCTGAACTTATAGTAAGATACTGCGATATGACCTGAACGGCTATCAGCATCAAAATCCCAATCAAGAGTAATCTGGTAACTTACGTCTACTGCAGCAGCTTCAGCTTCAGTGGGCGCAACAAACACCCAGCATGACAGGAGCATCATAACTGCCATGAATAATGACAATGACTTTTTGAAATAAACTTTTTTCATTTTCTTTTATATCCCCCTTAATTAAAGTGGTTTTTCCTGCTTTCTCCTGAATAAGAAAGAGGAATGGATTTTCTTCGGGCTTTCACCGAAATGCTGTTATTAAAAGTGTGAAAGATAAAATGCTTATCGAACACATCTGACCTCCTTGTGCTTAACCGATAGACACATTGTTTCCTTTCATTGGTTTTGTGTCTGATGACACGTGTTCTGAAAAAGGGTATAGTAACCCTCATAATTACACACATTTATTATAGTTTATTAAAAAAATAAAATCAATAGCAATTTGAATTTTTTTAAGGTAAAAATTACGACTCTAAATTTGTGCATAAGTGACAATTGATTATTGTCATGGCAAAAAGGCACGTTTCATATAATTCAGTGAGGTGTATTTTATATGAATGACAGAGAGGTAATTCTTGCCAGATACATAACCCGGACCAACGCAACCCTCAGACAATGCGCAAAGGTTTACGGTGTGAGCAAATCCACAGTACACACAGATGTGACGCGTCGTCTTGCAAAAACAGACAGAGGTCTTTATGAGCAGGTGCGCGCAGTGCTTGATAAAAACAAGAGTGAACGCCATCTTCGCGGAGGGCTTGCAACGAAGCAGAAGCATCTGCAAAAGAAAAATGACAGGTGAAGTTCCTGTCATTTTGTTATTTATTTAAGTGTCACAATTGTTACGCCTGCTTCGCCCTCACCGTAAACACCCAGACGGAAGGACTTCACAAAGGGGCTTTTTCTCAGGTGCTCCTGAATGCCTTTTCTGAGCACACCCGTACCCTTGCCGTGAATGACAGTCAGCTCCGAAAGGCCGAGTCTGAGACACTGGTCGATATATCTGTCCAGCTCCATTGTGCCCTCATCAACATTCATGCCTCTCAGGTCACAGCGGGTCTGAGCCTCAGAGCCGGGTGAAAAGACTCTTTCTGTTTTGTTGGGTACGCTTCTGTTTTTTGCCTGAGGCTTCTTCTGCTTTTCCACAAGACGAAGGTTACTCTCAGGGGTACGCATTTTCATTATGCCTGCAATAACCTCGTAATTTCCCTTCTTATCCTTGAGTGCAGTGACGGTGGCTGTCTTGCCTATGTCGCACAGCAGCACCTCGTCGCCAACCTTAAGAGGTCTGGGAAGCTCATATTTTTCATCGGGCAAGGCTGAAGCCATAACAGGATTTGTTATATCGTCAAACTCTGCATAGCCCTTGCGCATGAGCTGCTTTGCGCGCTTAGCCATTTCACTCTTGTCTCTGGCTGTTTCGCTTTCTTTTCTGAGCTTTTCAAGCTCTGCCATAAATGCTGCCGCACTGCGCTTTGCCTGCTCAACAATTCTTATAGCCTGACTCTGTGCCTTTTCAAGCTCCTTTTCGCGGAGTCTTTCAATGCTGTCTTTATATTCCTTTGCCTCTTTCTTTTCCTTTTCAGCCTGAGCTGTCAGAGCCTCGGCCTGAGCCTTCTGGTCTTCAAACTGCTGACGGCTGCTTTCAAGGGATTCGATAACACTTTCAAAGTGGGCGCTCTCAGCAGAAACAAGACCCTTTGCTCTTTCTATTATATCCTCACCCATTCCCAGTCTCAGGGAAATTGCAAAGGCATTCGACCTGCCGGGGGTACCTATAAGCAAACGGTAAGTAGGTCTGAGAGAGGAAACATCAAACTCGCACGAGCCGTTTTCTATGTCGGGAGTTTCAAGGGCATAGGCCTTAAGCTCAGCATAATGGGTGGTGGCTGCAATTTTAGCGCCCTTCTCCCCTATTTTTTCAAGTATGGCTATAGCAAGGGCGGCACCCTCAATGGGGTCTGTGCCTGCACCGAGCTCATCTATGAGCACAAGGCTTTTATCGTCTGCCGTTTCTATTATATTAATAATATTCACCATATGTGATGAGAAGGTTGAAAGGCTCTGCTCTATGCTCTGCTCATCGCCTATATCGGCAAGCACATTGTCAAAAACAGAAACCTCACTCAGATCTGCCGCAGGAATCATAAGCCCGCACATAGCCATAAGGCTCATAAGACCGAGAGTTTTGATTGACACCGTCTTGCCGCCTGTGTTGGGACCTGTGATTATAAGTGTGCTGAAATCTCCGCCAAGTCTTATATCTGTGGCAACAACCTTTTTCGGGTCAATGAGAGGATGTCTTGCCTTTTTGAGGTTGATTATTCCTTTATCGTTCATCACAGGCAGGCTTGCCTTCATTTCATATGCAAGCTTTGCCTTGGCAAAAATAAGGTTAAGCTCCACAGCACATTCATATGAAGCCTTGATTCCCTCATAGAATCCGCCTGCTTCGGCGGAGAGTTCATAAAGGATGCGCTCGATTTCATCGCGTTCTTTGCTCTGAAGAACCTTGATTTCATTATTTGCCTCAACAACCCCTGCAGGCTCAATAAAAACTGTTGCGCCGCTTGATGAGGTGTCGTGCACAAGGCCGCTTATCTCACCCTTATGCTCAATTTTTACAGGCACCACATATCTGCCGCCACGCATGGTGACAATGGATTCACGCAGATATTTCTGATAGTGGGGTGACCTTGTCATTTTATCCAGGTGGTCTCTTATTTTTGATGAAGCCACGCGGATTTTTCGTCTTATATCATAGAGGGCAGGCGATGCGTTATCGCTCATTTCCTCTTCGCTGATGATGGCGGTGGTTATTCTGTCTTCAAGAAATTTGTTCGGTGCAAGAGAATAGAAAAGCGTATCAATTGAGGTGGTGATGCCGCTGTTTCTGTCTTTCCATTCACTCAGAGAACGTATCACGCGAAGCACCTCTGCAATATCAAGAAGCTCGCGCATATTAAGTGTGCTGCCCGCATTCGCTCTTGAAAGAGCATTGTTCACGTTTATCAGGCCGCCGAATGCAGGTGCGCCGAACCTTGCCATAAGCATATGGGCATCTGCCGTCTGTGAAAGCAGAGTGTTGACTATATGTATATTGCTTTCGGGCTCAAGATGTTCTGCCTCATATTTTGCATCTTCGCATGAAGTGAGGGCCGCAAGACGTGCAAGCACTTTTTCAAGTTCAAGGGCCGCATGATGCTTATTCATTTTTTCATCTCCTTTTACCTTTGTTTTCCTATACTATTATATATATGCTGTCAGTCTGCCATAGATTTATAAAAATCAAGTGTCTTATATCGCCTTGCCGTAATGCTTCTGAGATATTTTTCGCTTACATCGGAAAGCAGTGCAAGACTCTCATCGGGTAACGTGAAATTGAAAACCTTTGAGCCCTCGGCAAAGCAGATGTGTCTCATAGCTGTCACAACGCCAAGGGGTACCGGGACAGTTCTTTCTGCTGGTCTGCATTCTTCGCAGAAAAGCTCACCCGTGACTGTGCTGAAAAACATTGTTTCTGTTTCAAAGGTACCACAGCTTCTGCAGCCGACAACACCGGGCATATAGCCTGCCATGCTCAGGAGTCTCATTTCAAGCACTGCCTTTATAAGATGGGGGCTTCTCTTATTCTGTGAAAGAAGATAAACACTGTTGAGTATGAGCGAGAGATATTCTGCCGAATCCTCTTCTCTGGGGGAAAGCTCATATGTAAGCTCAGCAAAATACTGAGCAAGACTAAGACGCACTATATCACTGCGCAGAGAAAAGAAAACCTCTTTTGCAACTGCCTCTCTTATGACATAAACGCCCTTTTGTGTTTTGTTGATAAGAAAATCTGAGTAGCACAGCAAGCCGGTTGACGAAACATTTTTATTCTTAGGGTTTCTTGCACCGTTGGCAAAGGCCTTGATAATGCCTCTGTCACGTGTCAGCACGGTTACAATTCTGTCCTGCTCACCCGTTGCACCCTCTCTTATTACGATTCCGTCAGTTTTGAAGGTCATACCCGATTCCCTTTCCCTGTGCGCCGACACAGCTTTTATTTATCCTCTTCAGGAAAAATCTCCCGTGAAAATTCAGTCATTATTTCTTCTGAATTATCCACAGCAAATCTGTCTTCTGCCTTTTTATACTTCAGATAGTCACTGACTCTTCCTGTTCTCATAAAGACTTCCCATAATTCCCGTTTGGTCATAACTCTCACCTCAAATGCAATACTATACTCATATCCTTTGCAGAAAAAAGGGAAAGTAAACGAGAAAAATTAGTTTCTGTTAAGTGTACAAAATTACGCAGAAATTTTTGTGTACTTTTTGATGAATAAATCAATCAAGTCCGAAATTGTGTATAAGGCCCTCTCTGTTGCGCCAGTCATCCTTGACCTTGACCCAGCACTGAAGATTAATGCGGCAGCCGAAAAATTTTTCCATATCCTGCCTTGCATAAGTGGATATTCTTTTAAGGGTTGCGCCTTTTTTGCCTATGATTATGCCCTTATGGCTTTCTTTTTCGCAATAAATTGTTGCCTCAACATCCATAAGGTCGGTGTCACTGCGCTCTCTCATTTTTTCAATTGCAACTGCAATACCGTGAGGGATTTCCTTATCAAGCAGACGCAGCATCTTTTCTCTGATTATTTCAGATGCTATCACTCTTTCGGGCTGGTCTGTGAGGGTGTCGTCGGGAAAGAAATGCTCTGAGGGTATTGCAAGATTGATAAGCTCCTGCTGAAGTGCTTCGAGTCCGTCACCTTTTGCAGCGGAAACAGGCACAACTGCCTCGAAATTATAAAGCTTTGTCATTTCAAGAATGCGTGTCATTATCACACTCTTGTCACTGACTGTGTCAATTTTATTTATGGCAAGAATAACGGGCATTTTCTGCTGAGAAAACTTTTCAATAAGCTCAAGCTCTGTTTCTCTGAGCTCACCCTCGGGCTCCACCACAAAAAGACAGGCATCCACACCCGAAATGCTGTCGGAAACGGCCTTGACCATTTTTTCGCCAAGCTTGGTTTTCGGCTTGTGAAAGCCGGGCGTGTCGGTGAAAACAAGCTGTGTTTCATCAACTGTGAGCACACCCATAATTCTTGTTCTTGTTGTCTGGGGTTTATCTGAAACTATTGCAATTTTCTGACCGAGAAGACGGTTGAGTATTGATGACTTGCCCACATTAGGCTTGCCCACAATTGCAATAAATGCTGTTTTATTCTCTGTCATTATCAAAACCTCTTTACTGATTAATATTCCCCTTCTTCGTTATAGAGGATAAAATTATCATAACCTGTTTTTTTCATTTTTCTGATGTATGAATAGGAATATTCCTGCATATCGATAAGTGGAATAACTTTCTTGCCCGGATATTGCAGTGATATTGTTGAATACATGGAAAGAATTGAAACATAATCTGTTTTTTTGTCAACGGCAACACTCAGAGGCTTCTCTCTTGTGTCAACTGCCACACCGTAAGCAGAAATATCTGACATTGAGCCGTAATAAATATTATTGGCAGAATCCATAGCATCAACTGCACTCTGGGCGAAGATGAGCATACCCTTTTCGCCTATAGCCCCGTTTATCTGAGAAATAACATTTTTCAGTACCGCGTTTCGTCTGCTTTCGCTCTTTTCACCGGGATATGTGGCCGCGCTGACGTTTTCACCGTCTGGGAAATGAAGAGCTTCAAGCATAAAGGCGTTTATTCCGAAATTGCTGATTTCTCTGACAACGGCAGTGAGATAATCTCTAACACTCTTTGAATATGGGTTGAGCCAGGATTTACCGCCGTTTTCATCGCTGCCGTCAAGCCAGTTGACATCTGTGTTCATATATTTGACCGCAAGCTCCGGCACTGCAGTGGCAACCGAGTTATCTTCAAAGCAGAAAATTCTTGCAATTACGGCAATTCCCGAGCTTTTGAATGTGCTCAGCGCCAGCCTTACGGTGTCGTTATCATAAAGAGCACATTTTGCAAGCACAGCATTTTCCTGCAAGGAGGAATAACAGAGCTTGCCCTCAGCGGTTTTGAAATCTATAACAACACTGTTGCAGTTTTTTCTGCGTACCTGCCTTACGGCTTCTCTGAGATAAGCTTCATCGCCAAGGCGCTCGCAGGGTACGTAAAGAGCCTTTATCCCCTGCTGAAGAAGCACCTCATCGGTGCCGTAATCACCGGGCTTTTGCTGTTCTTGCTGTGCAGGACTGTAGGAAATATGAAGACCCACACTCAGTGCGAAAAAAGACAGACCTGCAACAAGTATAAAGCAAAGTGCATAAAGCAGTGCTTTTCTTGTCTGCTTTTTGTTTATCCGCCTTTTGCTGCGCTCTATCCTCACAAAGCCCTGAGGATATTCTTTTGTGAATGTGTAATAGCTTTTTCTTACACGAAGCTTGCTGTTTTTTGAAAAAGCTTTATCTTTTTTTGCCATTGATATATTTTCATCCCTTCGGGTTTTATGTCGGTTATACCATAATTTGTCCGTTGATTTATTGCTGCCACAGGGTGTATCATTATATATATCTATCAAGAAGTTCAAGGAGTACACCAACGTGAAAATTTCTCATGTTTCAGAAACAATAACAGTTATTGAGCTTTCTGCAGAAGAAATGTCTCAATATGATTTTACCTTTGAAAAGAACGATTATTCTTCTCCCCACACCAGGCGGGTGCTGTGGTCGATTATTGACGATGCTTCGCGCATCACAGGCAAAACCGTTGAGGTGTCAAGGGGACTTGAAATAGACTTTCTGCCCGATATCAAGGGCGGCGGCCTGCTGATAATAAGCGAGGGTGAAGACGAAAACATCAAGGGATATTTTCTGCCCACCGAAAGTGTTTTTCAAAGCGATTCCATTGATAATATCATAGATTTTGCACGATGCGTTCTGCCCTTTGTCAAGGCAGATTCATCATCCTTATATGTCCTGAACGGCACTTACCGTCTGAGGATAAAATCCCTGACGGGCATTTTTTATTTTATGGCAGGAGAGTTTTCTCTCGAGGATGTGACCTCCCCCCACTGTGCCGCAGCAACTGCTGAAGGCTTTTGCTGCCTTATAGAAAACAATGCCTTAGAAGTACTTGGCGGCGCTGCTTCTGAGAAGTGAAATTGTTTCTTTCGGGTCATCGCTGCCGAAAATTGCAGAGCCTGCCACAAGCACATTGGCGCCTGCCTTTGCCGCTGTTTCAACGGTACCAAGGGAAATGCCACCGTCAACCTGAACATCAATTTCAATTCCGCGTCTTGCACATTCAGCGCGAAGAGCAGTTATTTTAGGCATCATATCCTCCATGAAGCTCTGACCGCCAAAGCCGGGCTCAACAGTCATAACAAGCACCATGCCAAGCTTATCAAGATAAGGATAAACCTCTTCAATCGCCGTGCCGGGCTTAACTGCAAGGGCGGCAATTTTTCCGTTTTCACGGATAAGATCTATAGTCTCGTCAACAGGAGAGTCAGCTTCAATGTGGAAGCATATGACATCTGCCCCGGCCTTTATAAAATCGGGGATATACTTTTTGGGGTCGCTTATCATAAGATGCACGTCAAACACCAGGTCAGAGCATTTTCTCAAGCACTTGACAAGAGGTGCTCCGAGTGTGATATTGGGCACAAAGTGACCGTCCATGACATCGATATGAAGCCAGTCTGCCCCACATTTTTTCATGTTTTCAAACTCTTCACCCATTTTTGAATAGTCACAAGAAAGAATTGACGGTGAAATCTTAATCATAGTTTTCTCCTCCGTTTACGATAATTATGTATTCATATAATTATATCAATTATACAAAGAAAAATCAAGGAAAACCATACCTTACTCAAAGAAAAACAGCACTCTTTTTTTCAAAAAGTGCTGTAATTTCCGATATTGTGCTTTTATTATTTAGCTGCCTCATCTTTTGCAGCTTTTTTCTTTTTCTTGCCTGCAG
>JAZNUW010000061.1:0-2082 GCA_045592465.1 Acutalibacteraceae bacterium
CGACAGTTTTTATCTCAAAAGAGATTGTGTATTAAGTTTAGCTTTTCACAACAATCGCAATTTGCGTTGTTGTTCCTGTGCTATTATAGAATTTCAGACTGGCGAGAATGGTGCGGGATGCCGTTTTCTGCGCCCCGAACCTGTACACCGGTACTGCGAGAGGGCAAAAAAAGGGCAAAACGACGCAAAACTGTCGGGACTCGATGTCCCGACAGTTTTTATCTCAGATGAGATTATGTATTTAGTTTATCATTTCACGACAATCGCAATTTGCGTTGCCTTCCTGTGCCGTTATCGCCAGTCTGAAGAGATTATTCACCCTTCATTTCAAGAAGGTTTGCCTTGCCGTCAAACACTGCCTGGCTGACCTTGATTGAATCTGTGATAGCTGAAACGATATCGTCTTCTGTTGCGCCGAGCTCAACACTGTATTTTCTGTCGATGAAAAGGTTGATATCCATGATATCTGCAAGACCGTCAACGTCAATACCGCTTTCGATGCCCTTAGCAGCATATTCCTTCTTAACTCCGCCAAGACCCATTCTCATCATCCAGGGAGGAATGCTGATGATCTTACGGTTGTTACCCATGCCTCTTGCAGCATAAACGATCTTAAGGAATTCTTTCCATGTCTGGTTATACATGCTGATAGGCCATGCCTTTGCGCCCTTTGACTTTTCAGCAGCACCAACGATAACTTCACCAACCTGACGAACTGTGAGCATTGCTGTGCCGCCGCCGGGATACATTGTGCAGGGAAGCTTATCCATCATCTTGATCTGCTCGATAAGGATAACCCAAACGGGCTTTCTGCCGGGCTGTGTGCCGAAGATGTAGGGAAGCTCAAGAACTGCAACGTCGAAGTTTTCGTCTGCAAATGAGAAAGCAACTTCTTCCTGATCAATACGGCTTCTTATGTAGGGATGCTTCTCTGTGAGCTTCATTTCAGGATACTGCTTTGCAGCATATGAGAAATATGAGCCGAGAATAACAGCATTCTTCATGCCGACTTCCTTACAAAGGGGAAGAATTCTCTTAAGAGGAGCGATGTTATACTTGTAGTATGCATCATAAACAGGTGCAGGGAATTCAACTCTTTCGTCGATGCCTGCTGCAAAAACAAAGCAATCGTAACCCTCGATCATTGCCTTGATTTCTTCGTCTGACTTCTCATAGATGTTGCAGAATTCAAGTTCCATAGCCTCAGGAATGGGAGCTCCTTCGGGAAGAGGAGGAAGAGCAACGCTCTTAACCTGATGGCCTCTTTCGAGGAAAATTCTTGCTGCTTCACAACCGAGAAGACCGGTGCCGCCAATCATAAAAACTTTCATAATATCAAGCCTTTCTTTTTTTTATTTTACCAATATATTTTACATTATTCGGCAACGATACTCAATATTGAACTATGAATATTTTGTTAATAATTTTCTGCGTTCTCATGTTTTAAGGGTTATAAATGCATAAGGCACTGATTTTTTTCTTTGCTTCAAGGTTTACATTTAAAATCTGTTGCTATATAATATTATCTGACAAATAATAAAAGGACGAAAAAATATGCATATTCCATCATCACAGTCGCAGCTGATAGAAATCGAAGACTTTTACTCGGCGCTTGAAAAAAGCGAGATTCAGAATCACATCCGTTATAATGTTGAGGAGTGGCTTTATGTGCCCAATGATTATAATGAGTACCGTTACATTCTCGGCACAAAGGGTGATAATCCTTTAATCTGCATTGGCATAAACCCTTCAACTGCAGCACCTAACGACCTGGATAACACTCTGAAATCCGTTGAGCGCATAGCAAAGGGGAACGGCTATGACAGCTTCATTATGTTTAACGTCTATGCTCAGAGGGCAACGCGTCCTGATGATATGGACAGTGAAATGAATATCCCACTGCATAAAGAAAATATGAAGGCCTTCGAATACGTACTCTCCCTTTATAAAGAGGAAAAGCCTTCAGTCTGGGCAGCATGGGGTACCATCGTTGAAATGCGCCCCTACCTTAAAGCCTGCCTTCGTGAGATGGTGGATATTTCATATAAATATGAGGCGCGCTGGTTCTCTTCAGGCGCAATA
>JAZNUW010000062.1:0-3656 GCA_045592465.1 Acutalibacteraceae bacterium
AATTCGCAAAGCTGTGTGGGAAACACATTTGTTTTTGTAACATGGTTGAAAATTCCGTGCTCCCATTCAAGACCTCTGCAACAGCCACCGAAATGACAGCCTAATTTGCCAAAGGCTCTTGCCACCATTTCACTGAGTGCAACCATATCTATAATATTGCGCCAGGGCTGCTTTATCACTGCTGCCGATGCTATAACCAATATGGGTGTCAGGAACACTGCACCATATATTGAATATATCGCTTCCTGAGTACTCCCCAGCGATGCAACAAAGGCTGTATATACCTTACCCATAAGAAACGCGCCCAGACCGTCACTCAGAAAAGCAACCACTGTAAACAGCAGGCACTGAAAAATATTAAGCTTGAATTTTCTGAAGGTGATTAAGCTCACCGCCAGCATACCTGCCATTCCTGCGTAAAAGGAATATTTGAGGAGTATCATTCCAACAATAGCCATTTTTAGGGACACCTACCCATAGTTTTATACGGTAACATTAAACCATATATATACTAAGGTAAAGTTAACTAACTCCTATATGTTATGAATTTTCTATTAAGAAAAATTAAAGCTGTATTTTTTCCTTTTTAAACTAATACTTTATATCTTGTTTAGATAATTTTTACAGTTTGCAGGTTATAGCTTTCTCTTATATAATTCTGCCGAAAATAAAAAAAGACACACATCTCAGATTTAACGAAATACGTGTCTTATTAATATGTATAAAAACAATCTAAATCTTTCTTGCAACTATGATAGGCTGATAGAATCCGGTTTCTTCAGGGAACATCCATATAACATCACCGCAGCCGTTCGAAATGAATAATCCCGTCAGCTCTTCTCTGAGCACTGCCCTGTATTCGCATTGGAATCTGCTGACTTCAAGGCTTTCACTATCATCAATTATATATTGAGTGAGCTTATAATTATCTCCCTGCCACTCCCAGGTCTGAAAAGAAACTCTCTGTCCCTTATCTGTTTTGTGAATATAAGGCGGAGAATAAGGTGGCTTATCCTTAAGCAGAGAATCGTAATCTCTTATGCTGCCCACAAAAATCCCGCCATTCTTAATCTGTTTTGCAATACTTCTGACGGCTCTTTCCAGCTCTCCCCCCGAAAGCATATGAGGTAAAGCGTTATCCATAGCAATAACAATATCAAATTTATCCTCAAAGACGTCCGACAAAGCGCAGAAATCCGCATTTCTGAAAGGAATGTCCACACCTGCATTCAGCGCTCTTGCCCTTGCTTGAGCAAGCTCGCCCTCACTAATATCAGAAGCAGCTATATTATATCCCAGTGTGGCCAGACCGATTGCCTGAGTACCTATGCCACAGGCACAGTCCAGTATATGAGCATTATTATCATATCCATACTTTTCAAAAATCCTTTCAAGCATCAGTGCCTGTTCACGCGTTGCAGCTTGCCAATCAAAAAACAGCTTATCATATTCAGAGGCAAGATTATCATAAAAAGTCTGGGTTATGTTCATATTGACCTCCCTGTTAAATTTTTCTGTGTTTATTATATCATATCAAGTCAAACTGTTCAATCTGTTGAGAGCCCCGCATCTCATTTACTTGCAGGTAATTTCTATGCCGCCACCGCAAAAGTCTGAGTACATAAGCATTAAGATTAAGAAAAAACTATATAAAAATACCGCCGGGAATTTTATATCCCGACGGATTTTTATCATTAAACTGTAAGGGCCTTATTTAAATATTTTAGCAAAAAGCTCAATAAGCCAGTTGATGAAAGCTGTTATTGCAACAAAAATCTTTCCGTATTTATCTGTAGGATTATCAAGCTTATCTTCAGCCTCCCAGTTTTCGGTATCGCAATTCTCTGTTGTCATAGCTTCTATGCTGCCCCACTTATCATTATTGGGGTCAGTATATGAATAAACAACAAACTGTGACGGCCAACATGAGTTATTGATATTCACCTGCTCTTTTGCCGAAGCGATTTCATAAAGGAGTCTCATTTCCCAGTCAGACCAATTGGAGTGGCTTGAACCCTTTATAAACCATGTATTATCAGGGAAGAGGCAGGTTGAAGCGTCTATCTGCTTATCAGGTGAAATATACTTACCGAAGCCTGCTTCAATTTTTGCAGCAAGATAATCGTCGGGAAGATCCTTATAAATTGTGCCTGTTTTTGCACCGAATGAGGAACGTCCGACAGAAGCAAACTGGTCAGAAGGCAAATCATTTGTTTCACAAATGGGAAGAATCTGGAAACCGTATTTGGAAATAACACCGAAATGCACACCGTTTGCAACAGCTGTTTTGATTATTTCGGGCACTCTCTTTCTTACCTGAGTATCATACCTTTCAAGCTTAGCAACAAGGCCCGCATATTCCTGTCTTTTTTCGCTGCCGTCAGGGCCGAAAACATATTCCATTGCTGTGTCAAAATCTTCATTTGTGACGCAAGCCCAATAGTTAGGCCATGTGTAGAAGGTTGAAAGGGACAGGGCTGAGGTTACACCTTCAACTAATTTATAATAAAGCCAGTCCTTACCTTTATCAATAACTATATCAAGAACACCTGTTCTGTCAAGCATTTCAAGTGTTGTGTTAATAAAACCGTCAACGTCAAACAAACCTATTGCGCCACAGTCGATAAGTGTTCTGTTTATAGCTGCCGCATCTACATTAAACTTGCCGCTGATTACTTCACTGAGCATTTCAGCGCCACCAACAACACTGCCGTCAAAGCCTATACCTCTGATATGCTTGGCTGCATGGTCAGGGTAACGGGCAAGATAAGATGTGACGACATTTGTACCAAGACAAGTAGCCATAATGCCGACCTGGTTGCTGCCTGTTGAAGCCATAACATCATCTATGAAAAGCTTGAAATCTGCCGCAGTTTCATAGGGGTCAAGTCTCCAGTCATATCTCCAATAATATCTGTCCTGAACATAATATTTCTGACCGTCTGAAGTATACCAAGCCTGGTCATTATGTCTTATATGGTTCATCTGATCAATTCTTGACTGACGCAGACCTGTGCCGTACTGGGCGTTGCCGTCCTTATCAAGAAGTGAGTTCTGGAAAATTTCACTTATCTCTGCCTGAAGATTCTCATAGTAGGGATCCCAGTTGTCATTGAGAAGTCCGTCAACAAGAAAAGGTAACATAATGTTTGCCAAAGACTCGATTATATCTTTGCTGCTATCTTCCTCAGACTCATCATCCTTTTCAAGAATTGAAGCAAAATCCTTATAATGGAAAACCTTTTCACCGTTTTCGTCAACAAGCTGCTCACCGTCACCTGAAATACGGATAATCGGAATATCACTGTGTGACTGAGAAACGAATTCTGTTCTGTTTGCAAAAGCTGATGATGCCAGGCTGAAAACCATTATCATCGCAAGCAGAAGTGACAACACTTTTTTTAAAGCATTTTTCATAATATTTCCTCCTAAAAAATCATCATTTTATAATATTTCTTAATTAAAAATTATAATTAGATACTTTTACAAGAATTCTTTGATTCATTTAATAAATTATGAACAATGAATTAATTAACAGCCTGGCCGGCTTATAATGCACTCGGGAGATGTTTCTGACCCAAACCTGAATGTTATTTTAGTCGATAAACTAGCATAGAGAACAGCACTGTGCGAAGCGCAATAAAACTGCGAAACAA
>JAZNUW010000063.1:0-7007 GCA_045592465.1 Acutalibacteraceae bacterium
GTCATAGCAACTGTTCTGTTGACAAGGTTGCCCAGAGTATTGGCGAGGTCTGAGTTATATCTCTCAATAATTGTTTCGTAGGAGATAGAGCCGTCATTTGCGTGAGGCATTTCTGAAAGAAGATAATATCTGACAGCATCAACACCGATAAGCTGTGACAGCTCGTCAGCATAGATAACATTGCCTCTTGATTTTGACATCTTGTCTGTGCCGAAAAGAAGCCAGGGATGACCGTAAACCTGCTTGGGTAAGGGCTCACCGAGAGGCATAAGCATAATAGGCCAATAAATTGTGTGGAAACGTACAATGTCCTTGCCGATGATATGCACATCTGCAGGCCAGTATTTGTTATAAAGCTCACCGCTGCCGTCAGGGTCGTAGCCAAGTGCAGTGATATAGTTTGAAAGTGCATCAATCCACACATAGACAACGTGCTTGTCATCAAAGTCAACGGGAATGCCCCACTTGAAGGAAGTTCTTGAAACGCAGAGATCCTGAAGTCCGGGCTTGATGAAGTTGTTGAGCATTTCCTTTTTGCGGCTCTCGGGATAAATGAAGTTATCGTTGCTTTCGATATAATCTTCAAGCTGCTTCTGATATTTTGACAGACGAAGGAAATATGCTTCCTCCTTTGCCTTCTTTACTTCTCTGCCGCAGTCGGGACATTTGCCGTCAACGAGCTGAGCCTCAGTCCAGAAGCTTTCACAGGGTGTGCAGTAAAGTCCCTCATATTCGCTCTTATAGATATCACCCTGCTCATAGAGCTTCTTGAATATCTTCTGAACAACCTTTTCGTGATAGTCATCGGTTGTTCTGATAAATTTGTCGTAGGTTGTGTTGAGTGTGTCACAGATGCCCTGAATCTCAGCAGCAACCTTGTCAACATACTCCTTGGGTGTTACACCTGCGCTCTTTGCATACTCCTCAATTTTCTGGCCGTGCTCGTCAGTGCCTGTAAGGAAGAAAACATCATAGCCCTGGAATCTCTTGAAACGTGCAATAGCATCAGTGAGAACAATTTCATAGCTGTTGCCGATGTGAGGCTTTCTTGATGTATATGCAATAGCGGTTGTAATATAAAATTTACCTTTATTCATAAAATCAGATTCCTTTCAAAAATATTACTCCCTTTATTTTACCAATAAAGGGAGCAGTTTGTCAATATCAATAAGTTATTTATCGCTGAAGGAAAGCACTTTTTTGTTTTTAATCAGGTAGTCTGCTGCAGAAACTACAGTCAGCAGCAGTGAAAGGTATATGAGAATCTGCCCTGCAACGTAAAGAATCTGTTCTGCAGTGTGCAGAATCTGCCCGGGAAGGCTGAAAAAATCAAGCTTCAGAAGCATAACAATTATCATTGCCATCTGAGCAACGGTTTTACCTTTGCCCCAGCCCGATGCTGCTATTGCAACACCTTTTTCGGCTGCAATAATTCTGATGCCGCTGATTAAGAATTCTCTTGCGATAATAACAATTACCACCCATGCGGGGATTTCACCGAGAGCTGTCAGGCAAACCAGCGCAGAGCTGACGAGAAGCTTGTCCGCAATAGGATCCATAAATTTTCCGAAGGAAGTTATCATGTTATATTTTCGTGCTATTGTACCGTCTAATTTATCGGTTATGGTGGCAATAACGAAAATGCCAAGAGCAATAAGACGGTTGTAGTCAGTGAAATCATAAAGCATAAAAGCTACAAAAAACGGCACGAGTACAACACGGAAGATGGTCAGTTTATTAGCTAAATTCATATTTCACCTCAAAGAATTTTTAATATAATAACACATATCAACAATAAAAGTCTACAGCCTATGCCATAAGTTTACATTAAAGTGAATAAAAATTAACAGTCTTTTTGAGAATTAAAATAGAAATTTAGCGGTTTACTACTTTACAAAGCTAAAAATTTATGATAAAATAAACCCCTATTTATTTGAATGGAGGAAAATCAATGGATTCATCAACTTTACAAATTTTTCTTGCAATGGCAGGATATATGCTTATAGTTATAGGCATCGGTCTTTTCTATGCCAAGCGTTCAAACAAGAGCTCAGAGGATTACTTTATCGGTGGCAGAACTCTCGGCCCCTGGGTTGCAGCAATGAGCGCAGAAGCTTCCGATATGAGCGGCTGGCTTCTTATGGGTCTTCCCGGTGTTGCTTATTGGTGCGGTATCGCTGATGCTGCATGGACTGCAATCGGTCTTGCAATCGGTACATATGTCAACTGGCTTATAGTTGCAAAACGTCTGAGAAAATATTCAACCGTTGCAGGTAACGCAATTACAATTCCCGAATTTTTCTCAAACAGATATCACGAAAAGAAGAATATCATAATGACTCTGTCAGCTATCTTTATTCTGATTTTCTTCACTGTTTATGCATCAAGCTGTTTCGTAACCTGTGGCAAGCTTTTCAGCACTCTGTTCGGTTACAGCTATCATTCAATGCTTATTGTCGGTGCAGTGTTTGTTGTAATTTATACATTCCTCGGCGGCTTCCTTGCTGAGAGTGTGTCAGACTTTATGCAGGCTGTTGTTATGGTTGTTGCCCTCGTTGCAGTTCTTGTTATGGGTACCATCAATGCCGGCGGTATTGATGCAGTTATTGCAAATGCACAGGCAATCCCCGGTTATCTTTCACTCACAAGCATGGCTTCACCCACAACCGTTGACGGTGTTCAGCAGGTTATTGACGGTGTGCCTCAGTTCGGTGAAGCAAGCAGCTACGGCCTTCTCACAATTCTTTCAACTGCATCATGGGGCCTTGGTTACTTCGGTATTCCTCAGGTGCTTCTCAGATTTATGGCTATCAGAAAGACAAGCGAGCTCAAGAAGTCACGCCGTATTGCAACTGTATGGGTTGTAATTTCACTCTTTGCAGCAGTATGCATCGGTGTTATCGGCAGAGCAATCTTCCCGGCTGAAGAAAACCTTCTTTCAAGTGCAGGCGCAGAAAACGTCTTCCTCAACCTTTCACAGTATCTTCTTCCCGCACTTCTTGCAGGTGTTGTTATGGCAGGTGTTCTTGCTGCAACTATCAGCTCATCAGACTCATATCTTCTTATTGCATCATCAGCATTTGCAAAGAACATTTATGAAAAGTCACCCAAGGCTACAAAGCTTTACACAAAGCTCACAAAGAAGAATGCAGACGACAAGGCTGTTATGTGGGTGTCAAGAATTGCCCTTCTTCTTATCTCCGTTATCGGTATTGTAATCGCATGGGATGAAGACAGTGTTATCTTCGATATAGTTTCCTTCGCATGGTCAGGCTTCGGCGCAACCTTCGGACCGATTATGCTCTTCTCACTGTTCTGGAAGAGAACAAGCTATCCCGGTGCTATTGCAGGTATGGTTTCAGGTGCTGCTATGGTATTCATCTGGAAGCTTGCACTCAAGCCCGCATTCGGTGGCATCTTCTCAATTTACGAGCTTATGCCCGCATTCCTCGTTTCCTGCTTCTTTATTATTGTTGTTTCACTTCTCACAAAGAAGCCCTCAAAGGAAATCGAAGAAGAATTCGAGCTTGCAAAAACAGGCACAATCGAAGACTGATAAAGTTAATGATAAAACGGGGAAGTGTATTCTTCCCCGTTTTTATATGTAAAAAAGCACTCACTTGCTGAGTGCTTTTTTTGTTTTAAATCAAATACAGAAATGCTATTAAAAAGCCAATACTTGTTGAAAGGTAAATCAAAACATTGTTAAGTGTAAACATACATTTCAGTGGTGAATAAAAACCGGATTTATACTTGTTTAATGGCATATCAAATAACTTGACAGTTTCTTTTTGTTCTGCAACATCCATGTATATTCTTCGAAGCCTTCGTTCCTTTGAAAGAAAATTGGAATCCAGAATCCAAAATATGATTGTAGGAAAGATTGCTATAAGAAGAAAAAATGGGTTGGGTGTGCCATTATTTTTTAATGAGTTAGCAAAAACTGTAAGTATCGCAGAGTCGATAGCAACAAGCCAGCCTTTTATCTGAAATTGGTTTGTTGCCATTCGCGCAATAGTTGATTGGAGGTAATCCAGATGCTTTAATTCTTCAGGAGACATTTTATTTATCCTTTCTACTGTAATCGCAGCTATAAATAACGGAATGCTGATAATTGTATATGGTTTCTTTTTCGGAGTTGAATATAATAAAGAGTTTGTCCTGGCTTATTCTGCAGTTGCAGTAAAAAACTTTAAACGGCACAAGTAAGGGTTTGCTTTGAGCTATAACGCGGCAAAATCTGTCAACAATTATTACTTTGCTATAGTTTTTATCTTCGTTTTTAAAAGATGTGATAAATATGTAGTTACCGGTTGTTTCATCATATGACATATTGATTGGAATATTGCCGTCAAACTCAGGGATTTTAGAAAAATATTCCCCGGTCATTATTTCCATTTTTCCATCAAAGGTTGTGTGGGCAACAGTACCATTCTTGTCATAAGTAAGCATTGTGCTGTTTTTTAGCAGATAAACATCACTGTATTGTCCGTAATAAACACTGCAAAGATGCGCTCTTTCCAAAGCATTAAACACTTCAAATCCACCATTGAATTCTACACTGTAGAGAGAACCGTCATGGCTGAGCTTGTTGTTAACAGAAGTGTTAATATTGCTTGATTGACTATAATAGCTTTCAACAAATTTGCAAAAGTCAGGGACAGTTCTGGCACTTGTAACTTTTATATTCTGCACATCAAATATGCACAACTCATTGTTGATATCACTGAACAAGATAAGCTCGGTTTGATTGCAATTTAAATAATCAAGAACAGAACAATATTTTAAATGAGCAATATTCCAGTCTGCTTCACAAGTATCAGTTGATAAATTGTATTTTATTATTCGTGTGAAACACTCGTTTTTGCGAAGAATTAAATATGTGTAGTTTCCTGATAGCGGCGAACAAACTGCAGAAATATGTTCATTGTTCGAAAGTGTAATACTTTTTTTTAGCAACAGGGAATTCCATGATTTTTTCGGGATGTTATATGTGTATATTTTTTTGCCGTCTGTGTAATAGATAAAGCTGTTGCGGGTGGAAAAAAACAGGCGGTAGCCCGGTTGAAGATTTTTGTGCTTATCAACAAACGATGCTAAAACGTAATCGGTAGAATCAGTATTATAGACACTGTATTTCTTATTAACATAGTCATAAAGACAGATTTTACTCATATCAGGTGAAAAATGTGTGTCTTCGAATCCTGTATATATGATATGTTTATCAGGAAGATTGCTTAATAGATTTGTGTCAAGTTGCTTCGGTTTAACTTTTTTTAGATTGTGTGAAAAGTAAAGGTTTTCATGCTGATAATAATAGTCAATTGCGTTTTGTATAGCTTCAGCCAATTCTTTAGGAGATTTTCCTCCGCCATGGCCAATGCATTGGCTACGGGTAACTTTTTGATACCAAAATTTAAGTGAACCGGGAACATCAGTATCCACATCAATTTTTTCTAGAAAAACAACAATTATTTTTTTATTGTCTTGTTCTGCCTGGTTATATTCAAAGTACGGATAAGATCTATCTCCACCTTTTAAAAGAGCTTTGGATAAAAAGAATATGACCGCCTGACTTTCAACAAGGTGAGTATATATCGCTTCGTTCCATGAATAAGTTCCGTCTTCTATTCCATAATCATACCAAACGTCAAAATTTAAACTGGGAACAATCTGACGCAGAACATCCGCATCCTCCTTTTTATATGACAAAAAGCAATAATTTCCCCTGTCGTTTGTTTCTTTATTCAGGTACAGTGCCATAAAATCTCTCCTTACATAATTCCGCTCGACAAATTATACATTATTTTTTTACTGAATGTCAATAGTTTGGTGCAAACATCCAAAAATATAACTGCCCTCACAGAAGTGAGGGCAGAACATTTATTTAGTCTGATTAACTGAATTCATACTTATTTGCTATCGGGTTTTATGATTTCCACGTCTCCGGCTTGGTTGCCGTTTACATACTCGTCATTTTGATAATATGGCTCTGAATTGATGCTTACAGTGGCATTGTCAGGCACATATAACTCGGCTTTCATACCCTGTGGGAGAGAAAGGTCGATAGCATAATTTCCGTCAACCTTTTCATATTTCATGGTGACTAATCCCTTGACGCTCGGAACACAGCAGCTTAAGCTGTCAGAGAGAGCATACTGAGGCTCGATTTTAACCTTTTCATAGCCTGCTTTCAAGGGTGCAACACCTGCAAAGTGCTTGCTCATTATGACAAGAGGTCCGCCACTCCATGCGTGATTCATTGTACCTTGCCATGAGTTCCAGAATTCCCAGAGAGTGGAGTAATCCTTATTCACCATATCCTCATATCTGTCTTTGATTCTGTCTCTTGCAGCTTCATATTCACCTATTTTGCAAAGAGCTTCGAGAACATAATATTCCATATATGGGCTGGCATTTTTAGTGTTAGTAAGCACGTTTAAAATGGTGCCGTACTGCTCTTGGTCTGCAAGCCCTGCCAAAACTGCAAGGGCATTTGCTCTGTCGTCGCATTTTTCAGCATCGTCACTTCTGAAGCCTTCTTCTGTCCAGAGAGTTTTATATCCCTCTGAGATAGCTTCTTTTCTTTCTGCGATAAAGGATAAGTCCTCATTTTTGCCTAAAAGCTCTGCCATTTTTTCTACAGATGAAAGAGCATAGTAAACCCAGGCGTTTTCAATAGCTGTCATATCAGCCTTTGAGCCCCAGTCAGGCCAATCCCATGAACCGCTGCGATGAACTACAAGATTGTTTTCGCCCATTTCCCAAAGCTTCAGATAGTCGAGAGAAGCATCATAAACTTTCTCGAGGAACGCCAAATCACCTGTATATTCATAGTAAGTGAGGAAGCCGACAATTCCTGCAAGCTGCTGAACGGGTAATTCAAAATAATCACCGTTTATAGGCACAACAGTTTGCAATACTTTAGTATCGTCAATATGCGAGAGCATAGCCTCTACACCCTTTTGATACAGCAGGTATGAGTTACTGTCCATAGAGTACATTGT
>JAZNUW010000064.1:0-2841 GCA_045592465.1 Acutalibacteraceae bacterium
CAGTTGACTTTGCAGAAAGCTATAACACCTACAAGTGTGACGGTCTGCCTGTGGGTGCCATATGCAACCCGGGCCTTGCAGCTATTGAGGCTGCCTTGTACCCTGCCGAGACGGACTATTACTACTTTGTAACGGACAGCGCCTGGAACTACTATTACGCCTCAACCTATGCAGAGCACAAGAAAAACTGCAACGCAGTGGGTCTTGTGGGGTAATTATGAATTATGAATGAGGAATTATGAATGATGAAATGGTTTAAATCTGACACTAAATATACTATAGAGCCACTTAAGCTCGAAGAATATCACAAATGTTCAAACATATGGAATATGCAATCTCAACCACTAACCGAAACCTGGAAACAGGAAATTGCTTCAGGCAATCGTCTTGTTTACATTTATAAAATTGGCGGTAACTTTATCGGCGAAGGTGCTTTAGTTCTGGATGCCGACGATTCCGATTATACAATTCCCGGTCAGCGTGTATATGTTTCAAGAATGATAGTCAAAAAAGAATATCGCAATCGGGGCATCGGAAGCACTATCCTCTCTTTCCTTATAGAAAAAGCAAAAGAAATGGAATTTAAAGAAATGACAATCGGAGTCGATAAAGATAATGCCAATGCACTGCATTTATACAGAAAGTTCGGATTCACTCAGGTGCTTTTTGACGGATCAGACGAAAACGGCGAATACTTCAAATTGATGAAAAGGATTTGACTATGAACAAAGTAATTGTTATCGGATGTCCCGGCTCAGGTAAAACCACCTTTGCTCAAAAGCTGAATGAACTGACGGGGATTCCCCTATATCACCTTGACGCCATATGGCATAAGCCTGACAAAACCCATATTCCCAGAGAAGAGTTTGACGAAAGAATATTAGAAATATTTGCAACACCCAAATGGATAATCGACGGAAATTATAAGCGGACAATCGAGTTAAGGCTTCAGCACTGCGACGCTGTTTTTCTATTTGATTTGCCAACGGAGATTTGTTTACAGGGTGCCACAGAAAGAATCGGCAAAGTCCGTTATGACTTGCCTTGGCTTGAAACAGAATTAGACGATGAATTCAGACAATTCATTGAAGAATTTCCTGAAAACACTTTGCCGTATATTTATAAACTGATTGATAAATACAAAAATGAAAAACAGGTTGTGATTTTTAAATCGAGAGAAGAGGCAGATAAATATCTTCACACCTTAACAAATCCCGGATAAAATTAACAGCAGGTATGCTCCTTGCATACCTGCTGATTTTTTTACCCTCGCCGCGGGGCATTCTTTTTCCTGTCGCAAAAAAAGAATCAAAAACGAGAGGTTATTTTTATATATTAATCCCACTCACAGCCCGTAACCTTATCAAGGTCAACGCCTGTTGTGTCGTGAGTTTTTGTCATAAGCACAATAAGGGAGGCCGCAAAGCCGGGAATTGTGAAGCACAGCGCTATAGTGCCGATAACTGCGTTTCCCAGCCAGGTGATAAGAGGTATGCCCACAACATAGCAAAGGCCGATGCCGATGCCCATGGCAATAAACTGGGATGAAAGCACTGATGAACGTAGATTTGTCGGTGCCGATTCACTCATCATAAGTGAAATAAGGTCACCTGCACCCCAATAGGAGCCTATGCATGCGCCTGCTGCAAGACCGACAATAACCGTCGGCCAACCTGCTGCCGAGCCGAGAGTAAAGCCGAGAAAGCTTGCAAGGCAGAGACCTGCCATAATAATTGCCGCCTTTTTTCTGCCGAGCCAGTCGCCGAAAACACCAACAAGAAACTGAAGCACAGCACTGCCTATAGGGAAGAAAATCAGCGCAGAGGTAACCTCGTTAAGGCTCACCTGATTTAAAATTTCATCAGTAACCTCACCGTATCTGCCTGCATAGCCATAGGAGATAATTACCTGATAATACATAGTTATGAGGTACCCCATATTGAGAAGACCTGCTGAGAGATAAAGATATTTAAGTTGCTTATGCTTTAAAACAAATCTGAGTGAATTTATAAGTCCGCCCTGTGAGCTTGCAGCATCCTTTTCCTGCTTTGCCTTTTCTCTTTCTTCATCGCTCATTCTCAGATAAGCGAGTCTTGTGTCTATAAAGGTATCTGTTTCTCTTGCAAAGAAAAGTGCAATAAGTGAGGTGGCAAGACCTATAACGGCAGGCACAAGGAAGACGATTCTCCACTGTGACATATCTGTCATAAGCGTTCTGCGAAGCAGGGGTACGAGCATAATGCCCATTGTGGCAAAGCTCTTGATGGTGAAATATATTCTTGCTCTGTGCTTATTTGGCACAGATTCCATTATGTAAACAACCTGCATGTCGTGAGGCACAAAAAACTGAATCATGCACGTGCCGATAACATAAAGGGGAATATTATCTGAAAGGAACACACAAAACAGACCGAGTCCGAGGCCGAGTGTGTTGATAAACAAAAACTTTTTTCTGCCGTACTTGTCAGACAGTGGCTTATAGAAAATTGCAAGCACCTGGAAGGGAATTGCTATCATGCTCAGCGTGTCAAGCAGACCCACCGAGCTGTCGCCGAATCTTGCAAAAAGGTCGTTGGCTATTTCCGTTTTCATAAGAGGCCCAATCTGCGAAGCCACCTCATCGGTGAGATAGATAAGGCTGATGATAAAAATCAGATAAGGCAGATAGAACCTGCCCTTGGGCTTCTGCCTTTCTTTTTCAAGACGGGCAATTTCCTTTTCTCTTTTCAGGGCAAGCTTTGCCATTTTTTCAGGGGTTAATGTTTTGGTTTTCATAATGCTTTCTTCCTCTCCGAAGGATATTGTTATTTTAACAGATAAAATCTGATATGACAAGAGGCA
>JAZNUW010000065.1:0-10561 GCA_045592465.1 Acutalibacteraceae bacterium
TGGTGAGGATGAGTGGGCTCGAACCACCGACCCCTTGCATGTCAAGCAAGTACTCTGACCAACTGAGCTACACCCTCAAGTGCCTATGTATAATATCATAACCATCGGGGTTTGTCAAGATTAATTGTGCATTTATATAAAAAAAGCGGCAAAGCCTTGCCTTGCCACTTCTGATTTAACCGATTACGCCTTTGCCTCACAGTACATGCATCTGTAAACCTTCTTGTCTCTGTCTGTAAGCATGAAAATCTGCTCCAGTTCCTGCTCACATGATGTTATGCAGCGAGGATTCTTGCACTTGAGTACGCCGTGAAGCTTTTCGGGAAGATCAACACTTCTCTTATCAACCAACACACTGTCTCTGATTATATCGATAGTTACACCGGGGTCGATGTAGCCGAGTGCTTCAAGGTTGATGTCAATGTTGCTGTCAATTTTGATGATATCCTTCTTGCCCATCTTTTTGCTGGAAACATTCTTGATAATTGCAATGCTGCATTCCAGCTTGTCAAAGCCGAGAAGACCGTAAATTGTCATAGCATTACCTGCAGTGATGTGGTCAATAACTATGCCGTCTTTAATTGAATCTATATGCATTTTTCTTCCTCCCTCTTATTCAGCCTTCAGACCGAGAAGTTCCATAATAAGTGCCATTCTGACAAATTTTCCGCAGAGTGCCTGCTCAAAATAGCAAGCTCTGGGGTCATCGTCAACATCAACTGAAATTTCGTTGACTCTTGGCAGAGGATGAAGTATGGTGAGAGATTCCTTTGCATTCTTGAGCTTTTCACGTGTGAGAATATAGCTGTCACGGAGTCTGATATATTCCTCTTCACTAAGGAAACGTTCGCGCTGAACTCTTGTCATATAGAGCACATCAAGCTCGGGAAGTACACTTTCAAGGTCAGTTGTCTGCTTATATTCAATGCCGTTCTTTCTGAGTACGTCGTGCTTGATATATGAGGGAACTTTAAGCTCATTGGGTGAAATAAGAACTATTTTGATGTTCTCGTAACGTGAAAGTGCCTGAATGAGTGAATGCACTGTTCTGCCGAACTTAAGGTCACCGCAGAAGCCGATGGTGAAATCGCTGAGCTTGCCTGTTTTTCTTCTGATTGTCAGAAGGTCAGTGAGTGTCTGTGTGGGGTGATTATGACCGCCGTCACCTGCGTTTATAATGGGTACGCTCGAATTCATTGAGGCAACAAGAGGTGCACCCTCCTTGGGATGACGCATAGCAATAATATCTGCATAACAGCAGACTGTTCTTGTGGTGTCTGCAACACTTTCGCCCTTTGCAGCTGATGAGGACTGAGCCTCAGAAAAGCCGAGAACATTGCCACCAAGCTCATACATAGCTGCTTCAAAGCTGAGTCTTGTTCTTGTTGAGGGCTCGAAGAAAAGAGTTGCCAGCTTCTTGCCGTGACAAACCTCAGAATACTTTTTGGGGTTTGCTATAATATCATCGGCAGTGTCAAGCATTTTATCAATTTCTTCGGTTGTCAGGTCGAGAATATTGATAAGACTTCTCATGCGTTACCACCTATCCAGCTTTCATCAGAGGGGTTATCTCTGAACTTAAGAAGACGTGCGATATCTTCCTTTTCGATATATCCTTCTTCAGCAGCAACCTCAGCCACTGCATCAAGGTTTGAAAGTGAGTAGTTGATAACATCGGCTGCAGCCATTCTGTCAATACCCTTCTTCATGCCGTAGGTGAAGATTGAAGCGATACCGAGCACCTCAGCACCTGCTTCGCGAAGAACTTCAACAACCTCAAGTACACTGCCGCCTGTTGAGATAAGATCTTCAACAACAACTACCTTCTGACCCTTTTCGAGCTTACCCTCGATCTGGTTGCCTCTGCCGTGGTCCTTGTGGCCGCTTCTGACATAGCCCATGGGAAGGCCGAGGATGTGACCGACGATAGCTGCATGAGCGATGCCTGCTGTTGAGGTGCCCATGATAACTTCGCAGTCGGGATAATATTTGAGAATTGTCTTTGCAAGACCTGTTTCTACGTCAGTACGTACAGCAGGTGATGTGAGAGTGAGTCTGTTGTCACAGTAAATGGGGCTCTTGATTCCGCTTGCCCATGTGAAGGGCTGTTGGGGGCGAAGGAATACAGCTCCGATTGAAAGTAAGTCTTTTGCGATAAGTTTTTCCATGATTATATCTTTCCTTTCGGTTTAATTTACATTTCTACATCTCAATGAAATCTTTGATTTCATCATATCGAGTTTTATAAAATAAAACATATCGAATTGGCCTTCCGGCAAATATATCGAGTTGCCTTGGCAACATATCGACAGTTCCTCGGCAAAGCCAATTCATTCTCAACCAACGAACTCAGCGAGGCATCTCTCATAAGCTGCCACAGGGTCAGCCGCTGCAGTGATAGGTCTGCCTACTACAATATAGTCTGAGCCGATTTTCTTAGCCTGGGCAGGAGTCATAACTCTCTTCTGGTCACCGATGTCACCGTCTGCAAAACGCACACCGGGAGTAATTGTGAGGAACTTCTCACCGCAGGTTTCATGCACCTTACCTGCTTCAAGGGGTGAGCAAACAACACCGTCAAGGCCTGCATCAGCAGCATTCTTTGCATAGTGCATTACAACCTTGTCGATAGGCTCCTTGATAAGAAGGTCATTTTCCATGCTTTCCTGATCAGTTGATGTGAGCTGTGTTACAGCGATAAGAAGAGGTCTTGTGCCGTCTGCTCTTGTGAGGCCTTCAAGTGCTGCTTCCATCATGCGCTTTGTGCCGCTTGCGTGAAGGTTTGTGATATCAACATCAAGGTTTGAAAGAACACTCATTGACTTTTTAACTGTGTTGGGAATATCGTGAAGCTTGAGGTCAAGGAAAATCTTGTGGCCTCTCTTCTTTATTTCTCTTACTATTTCGGGACCTTCTGCATAGAAAAGCTCCATACCGATTTTAACGAAAGGCTTTTTGCCTTCAAACTTGTCAAGGAATGCGAAAACTTCCTCTTTGCTGCTGAAATCGCAAGCAACAATTACATCTCTACCCATTAGTGAGCACCTCCGATAATTTCACTTAAGTCTTTGATATTATATTTTTCCATGACTGCCGGGAGTTCGTTTATTATATCACGGCAGGCATAAGGATTTACTAAGTTTGCTGCACCGACCTGAACTGCAGTTGCACCTGCGAGCATCATTTCGATAACATCCTTTGCTGAAGAGATACCGCCCATACCAACAATGGGGATATTCACCTTTTCATAAACCTGATAAACTGCTCTGAGAGCAACAGGCAGAATTGCGGGACCTGAGAAGCCACCCATCTTGTTTGCAATAACAGGCTTTTTTGTCTTAAGGTCAATTCTCATACCCAGAAGAGTATTTATCATGCTGATACCGTCTGCTCCTGCTTCTTCACAGGCAAGAGCAATTTCGGTTATATCTGTTACGTTGGGAGTGAGCTTTGCAAGCACAGGCTTGGTTGTCACCTTTTTCACAGCCTCAATAACTGTTGCCGCACCTTCTGCAGAAACGCCGAAGTTCTTTCCGCCTGCATGAAGATTAGGACAGCTGATATTGATTTCAAGTATGCCCACCTGATCTTCCTTGTCAAGAAGTGAAGCACACTTCTGATATTCTTCTATTGAAAAACCGCCCACATTGGCTATAACCTTTTTGTTATACACAGCCTTAAGCTTGGGAAGCTCTTCACTTATAACCTTTTCAACACCCGGATTCTGCAGACCCACTGAGTTGATCATGCCCATTGTACATTCTGCAATTCTGGGTGTGGGGTTGCCGAAACGGCTCTCTAAGGTAGTACCCTTAAAGGAAATTGAGCCAAGACAATTTATATCATAAAGCTCTGCATATTCATAGCCGAAGCCAAAGGTGCCTGAAGCAGGGATAACGGGATTATCAAGCTCTAAGCCTAAGAGATTAACCTTTGTGTTTACCATATTATCTCCTCCCTTTCAAGCACAGGACCGTCTTTGCAGATTCTCTTGTTGCCATATTTTGTTTTGCAGCTGCAGCCCATGCAGGCACCGAAGCCGCATCCCATTCTTTCTTCGAAGCTATACTGTCCGCTTGTTACGGCAGTGCCTTCAATCGCCTTGAACATAGGCATGGGGCCACATGTATAAAAGTATGTGTATGTCATATCTCTGAGTGCATCGGTTACGAAGCCCTTGATGCCCACTGAGCCGTCAACAGTTGTAACGAAGGTTTCAGCACCGATAGCCTCGAAATCCTCCTTACAGAAAATTTCGCTTTCTTTGTTGAAGCCTAAAATAACCTTGACCTTCTTACCCTCGGCAATGAGTCTTTTGCAAAGACCGAACATGGGAGGAATGCCTACACCGCCGCCGATGAGCACGGGAGAGTCACCGCTTTTTGCCATATCAAAGCCGTTGCCCAGACCTACCAGTACGTCACATTTATAGCCTTCGGGCCACTGAGCCATTTTTTCCGTACCCTCACCTACTACCTTATAGATGATTGTTACTGTCTTTTCGTCCCAGTCAAAAACTGAAATGGGTCGTCTGAGATAACAGCCTTCAACAGTCAGGTTAACAAACTGTCCCGGGGCTGTGAGGGCTGAAGTGTCGCCCTGAAGCACCATTTTATAAACACTGTCTGTGAGAGCCTTGTTGCTCACCACAGTGTAAATTCCCTGTGTCATTTGACATCCTCCTTAAAATATTTTTTCTGCACCTTTATATGTGTGAATTATCTTACCTTTTACCTTGTATCCCTCAAAGGGTGTTGCCTTGCCCATTGAGAAGAAGTCTTCACTGTTTATAGTGTACTCTTCACTCAGGTCGATAACGGTGAAGTCTGCACTTTCACCTTCAGTTGTGCCGCCCTTAAGACCAAAGCGCTTTCTGGGATTATCGCTCAGCAGTGCTATAAGCTTTTCGAGTGTAATTATTCCCGTTTCAACGAAGTGGGTGTACATAAGAGGAAATGCGGTTTCAATTCCCACTATGCCCATAAGGCTTTTTTCAAGTCCCTTGCCCTTTTCTTCGGCTGAGTGAGGGGCATGGTCTGTGGCTATCATATCGATTGTGCCATCTTTTATGCCTTCGATAAGGGCAAGTCTATCTTCGCTGCTTCTCAGAGGAGGATTCATCTTGAATCTGCCCTCCTCCTGAAGGTTGCTGTCGTCGAGTATGAGATAGTGAGGCCCTGTTTCGCAGGTGACATCAAGACCCTTTGCCTTTGCCTGACGGATAAGCTCAACACTTTCCTTGGCTGAGATGTGACACACGTGATAGCTGCAGCCTGTCTTTTCAACAAGCTTCAGGTCTCTTTCTATCTGCTTCCATTCACTTTCTGAGCATATGCCTCTGTGACCATTGGCCTTTGCATATTCACCCTTATGGATGTATCCGCCTTCAAGCAGGTCATTGACCTCACAGTGAGCAACTATCATTTTGCCAAGGGACTTTGCCTTAAGCATAGCCTTTTCCATAAGCTCATCACTCTGCACTCCCCTGCCGTCATCTGAAAAAGCAACAACATTCTTTGCCATAGCATCCATGTCTGAGAGAGCTTCACCCATCTGACACACAGTGATTGCACCGTAGGGATAAACGTCTATAACTGCATCTCTTTCGATAATGTCCAGCTGCTGCTGAAGATTTTCGGCATTATCAGGCACCGGCTTAAGGTTGGGCATTGAGCATACGGCAGTGTACCCACCGTGAGCTGAAGCGAGTGTGCCTGTTTTTATGGTCTCCTTATAAGAAAAACCCGGCTCTCGCAAATGCACATGAACATCTGCAAAACCGGGAAAAATATATTTATCATCAAAAGAAATAATATCCCCTTCATAGCCTTCTCGGGAAACAACTATTCCGTTTTCTGTAAATAAAGGAAGAGACACGAGTGAACCGTTCTGATATATAGCCTTTGCTTTAAACGCTTTCATAATCTACCTCCGTTTTCGTAAAAAAAGAACCCCTATGCAAGGAGTTTACACACATTGCACATAGGAGTTATGTCGCAAGACTTCCTTGCTGTTCAGTTCTCATTCTGATTTCATAATATTTTATCACAGCAGTAGTGAAATGTCAATGTTTAAAAGGGATAAATTTAATAAATCCCCAAACTTTCTCAATTTGTTTCACAAAGCCTTGATAACTTTATTCTTTTACATTATAATATAAGCATAAAAAAATCAGGTGGTGGCAATATGACTACAATTAATCTTGACGGCAAATGGATTTTACACGATGATTACACAGGCAAAGTCTTCGACGCAGTTGTTCCGGGTCTTGACCTGAATGACCTTATCACAAATGGGGTACTCCCCGACGTTCAGCAGTGTGAAAGTGACGAAGTCTATTTTAAAATGAGCGACTTCGACAGAAGCTATAAAAAGGCCTTCACTGTCACAAAGGCTATGCTGAAGGAAGAAAAGGCTGTGCTTCACTTTGACAGACTCGACACTCTCACTGAGGTTTACGTCTGCGGCACAAAAATTGCCGAAACTAAAAATATCCATCTTCAGTATGACTTCGACATCAAGCCCTATATCACAGAGGGCGAAAATGAAATCGAGGTCAGGTTCCTCTCTCTGCGCAAGCACATCAGAGAAAAGCAGAAGCAGCTTAAGCTTCCTTGGAACTGCAACGGTACTGTAGGTCATCCTCACATAAGAAAAAGCGGCTGCCACTTCGGCTGGGACTTCGGTCCCGAGCTTGATGCTCAGGGTATAAGCGGTCACTGTGAGATTAAGTTCTATTCCCACGGTGTTATTGACTATTTTGAAGCAAAGCAGAGTGTCAACAAAAACACAGGCACAATTCAGTGCAGAATTGACCTTGCAGACAGCAAGGAGGGTGAAAGCCTTTCAGTTGTTATGACCTCACCCGACGGCAAGGAAAAAACCTATAAAATCCCCGAAGGTGAAAACACTCTGACAATCACTGTGGAAAATCCCGAGCTCTGGTGGTGCAGCGGTTACGGCGACCAGCCTCTTTATACTCTTAAGGCAGTACTTAAAAGCGGCAGAAAGGTGCTCTCGGAAAAAACAAAGCGCATAGGCTTCAGAACTATCACCCTTGACAGAAGAAAAGACAAATACGGCACCAACTTCTGTTTCACAGTCAACGGCAAAGCCATCTTTGCAAAGGGTGCAAACTATATTCCTATGGACGGTCTTTACACCAACATCACCTATGACAGACTTTATTCACTTCTTTCCACCTGCAAAGAAGCTAATATGAATATGCTTCGTGTATGGGGCGGCGGCTTTTATGAAAGCGACGAATTCTATGACATATGCGACGAATTGGGCATTCTTCTGTGGCAGGATTTCAACTTTGCCTGCTGCGCTTATCCCTTTATGAAAGAAGATTTCCGAAAGAGCGTTTATGAGGAGGTTACTCAGAATGTGCTTCGCCTGAAGCATCATGCCTGCCTTGCTCTCTGGTGCGGCAACAACGAAATAGAAAGCATGTCTATGGCATGGCTTCCTATGACAAGCTTTATCAACTCAACAGGTGATTTCTTCTATAAGAAGCTTCCCGAAATGCTGGAAGAGCTTGACAATGTCACACCTTATCACCCCACAAGCCCCAGCTCAGGCGAATATATGAAGAATATGAATTCCGACAATTTCGGTGACACTCATCTGTGGAATGTATGGCACGGCTATGAGGATAAAAACTTCTGGAAGACACGCACAACCCGTTTCTGCAGCGAATTCGGTATGCAGTCATATCCCCACTCCTCACTCAAGCCCCACCAGAAATGCGATATGGGTGAAGAAAGACTCACCTACTATCTCACAAAACACTTTGCACTCACAGGCAAAGAAAAATATAAGGTTTATTTCACTCAGCTTCTTCAGATGGAATATATGAAAGAAGCAGTTGAGCATTTCAGACGCATCGGTGACATCTGTCACGGCACTCTTTACTGGCAACTCAACGATATCTGGGCAGGTGCATCCTGGGCAGGTATTGACTTCGGCGCAAACAAGAAGGCTCTGCTTTATCACTCAAAGCATTTCTATGAGAAGGTGCACATCAGCGCCACAGAGGAAAAAGGCAGAATCAATGTCTATGTAACATCTGAGCTTGACAATAATTTCAGAGGTACCGTAGTGCTTAAAACTCTTTCACTCGCTGACGGCAGTGAAAAAGAAAGAATTCTCGATGCTTATGTCCACGGCGGCAAAACAAAGGAAATCTTCAGCTTTGAAAAGAAGAAGTTCAACAAGACAAACGATGTTCTCGTTATGTATCTTTATGATGAGGACGGCAATATTCTCAGCGAAAACAATAAGATTTTCTGCGAAAACAAAGACCTTGCCCTCAGCCCCTCAAACATCGGTTATGATATCAACATTGAGGGCGACACAGCAGAAATCACTCTCACTGCTGACAACTATGCAAGATATGTTTATCTTGATGTTGAGGGTGAAACAAACAATTTCAGCGACAACTTCTTTGACCTTTATGAAAACGAAAGCAAGACAGTTTCAATCAGCCTGAAGGATACTCAGAACGTTGCAGAAAGACTCACCATCACTACCCTTTATGATGCTATGGAGGGTGCTGACAAGAAAAAAGACCTGATTCTTCACGCAAGAGAATTCACAAGACCCATGGCTCTCGGCAACAGAGTTTCACGTTGGTTTGAAAGATAAAAAGAGAGGTGCTTATGAAAATAACACTTAAAGCCTATGCAAAAATAAATCTTATGCTGGATATTCTCTCCCGCCTTGAAAACGGATATCACGATCTGTTTATGATAATGCAGAGTGTTTCCCTTTATGATGAGGTGACAGTGGAAAAGACGCAAAGCAGTGATATAACAATCACCTGCAGCATTGAAGGCATTCCCACTGACGAAAGAAATATCGCCCACAAGGCAGCCAAGGCGTTTTTTGCATACACAGGCATTGAAGGCGAAGGAATACGCATTCATCTTGAAAAGAATATCCCCCATGCTGCAGGCCTTGCAGGCGGCAGCACAGACGGCGGAGCAGTAATTGTGGCACTTGATAAAATATTCGGCACTGCACTCAGAGAAAAGGATATTATAAATATAGGCAAAACCGTTGGTGCCGATGTACCCTTCTGCGCTTTGGGCGGCACTATGCTGGCTCAATATACGGGTACCGTGCTTTCGCACCTGCCCGACCTTAAGTTGCCCTATATCATAATTGTCAAGCCTGACCAGGACGTTTCAACGGCGGCTGCTTATTCGGCCTTCGACAGCGCTGAGCGCGTACGCCACCTTGACAAAACAGCTATGCTCAAGGCCGTTGTTGAGGGCGATGTGCAAGGTGTTTACAGCAAGGTTGACAATGTTTTTGAGCAGTTTATCGACGTGAGCGAAAGAGTTATAATTAAAAACATTATGAGAAAACACGGCGCAAAATGTGCTTGTATGAGTGGCAGCGGCCCCAGCATTTTCGGCATTTTTGATGACAGAGAAGGTGCTGAAAGCTGTCTTGAGTCACTGAAAAAAGACTACAAGCAGTCTTATCTGTGCAACAGCACCGACTGTGGCTGTGAGGAAAAATAAATGGCTACTATTCTTCTTATCGTAATTTTCGTTTCTTATATCAGCCTCGGCATTCCCGATTCCCTTTTCGGGGCGGCCTGGCCTGCAATTTACGGCGAGCTTGACCTGCCTGTGTCTTATGCCAACTTTATCACAGTCATTCATTCGATAGGAACCATCACTTCAAGTCTTCTGAGTGCAACTATTATAAAAAAGCTTGGCACAGCAAAGGTGACTTTTCTCAGCACTGTTCTGACCTGCATAGCTCTTCTCGGATTTTCACTTTCTGACAATATGCTGTGGCTTTGCCTGAGCGCCGTACCCTTAGGCTTCGGTGCAGGCTCAATTGACACAGCGCTTAATAACTACGTGGCCGTCAATTACAATGCCTCACAAATGAGCTTTCTTCACTCCTCTTACGGCGTGGGAGTAACCATAAGCCCCTATCTTATGTCCCTTGCCATAGGTGACGGAAACTGGCGTGACGGTTACAGAACTATGTTTTTTATTCAGTTTTCCATCGCTATGCTTGTACTGCTGACGCTCCCTGTCTGGAAGAAGGTCAAGGAAAAGGAAGCGAAGCCTGAAATAAAACAAAAAAGCATAAGCATACCAAAGGCAATTTCAATGCCAAAGGTGAAGCCTACACTTCTGATATTTATTTTCTCTGTGGCTATCGAGGCTGTCTGCCTTATATGGGGAAGCACATATTTAGTTGAAGCAAGAGGCGTAACAGAAGAACAAGGAGCAGAATGCATAACCTTCTATTTTATAGGCATGACCCTTGGCAGAATTCTCAGTGGCTTCCTTTCGAAAAAGCTTTCTTCAAAGCAGATTATAATCCTCGGAGAATGTGTAACTTTTACAGCAATAGTTCTGCTGTTGTTGCCGCTGAATCTCACCTTTGCCACAATAGGCCTTTTCATGATAGGTCTTGGCAACGGTCCTCTTTTCCCGAACATGACCCACCTTGCACCCATTCACTTCGGTGAGGAGCTTTCTCAGTCCCTTATCGGACTGCAGATGGCAATATCAAGTGTTTCCGTGCT
>JAZNUW010000066.1:0-1907 GCA_045592465.1 Acutalibacteraceae bacterium
TCACGAAGAAAAAAATGCATTTGAGGAATTCTTCTTTAAAATAAAGCTTTTCTTCTGGAAGCTTTTCAGAACAAAGGAATTCTGCTATTGCGGCACAAATCACTGGTAAAAGGAGGATAAAGAAATGAAAACAGCAAAAAAGATTCTCAGCATAATTCTCACAGCTATTCTGGTTATTTTTTCGGCACTGATTCCCGCTTATGCCGAAGAGCCCGTTTTGCCTGAAAGCGAACACAACTATGCCAACAATTTTTATCAGGAATGGACTTATGTTCATCCCGAAGAAACCGAATTCCTTTTCGTAACCTTTGATGAAAACACCTATGTAGAAAAAGGTGCATATTATGAAATCTTCTTTGAAGAAGGCGAAGATATCACCTTCGAAGATGTTATGGACCAGACTAAGTTCTATAAAAAAGGTGACTATATTTCAATTTTCACCGGTGAAGGAAAGCTCTACGGTGTTTATCAGGGCAATTCCCTTGCAGGAGAAACAATTTTCATTCCCGATAACGAATTCAAAATCACTCTGACTACAGACTCAAACCTGACATATTACGGCTTTAAGGTGACTGAGGTTTCAGCAGAGATGCCCGAAGACCTTTATGTTCATAACTATCATTTCCCCGACGGTTCCCGTAAGATTACTGCCGGAAACATAACATATTATGATTATGAAACGGATACCTTTATAACCGCACCTAACCGCTACATTGATTTCGGTTTTCAATTTTTCGGAAAAATAGTGGGAAATGAAGCTGTTATCGGCTGGAAAGTTAAAGAAACCGGTCAGGAAAAGCTTTACGATGTTTTCCACTATGAGGATGATATTACTTATATGCAGGATATGTATATAGACGGTGAGCCGGGTATATATAACCTCTACGCCATCTCAACTCCCGTTTGTCTGCAGCCCGAGGATGTCTATTCCTTCACTAACTCAAGTGAATATTTTGGCTTTGACGGCGACCGTTATTATCTGACCAAGGAAGACCATCTGCGCCTTGTTTCAAGCGTATGTATGCTCGGCGGCTTCAGTCCTCTTGCAATTCCCGCAACTATCGGATCACTCATTCTTATCAAATATGACGACGGTGACCTTTTCCCCTGGAACGGCTCCTGCATAGGCTTCGCCAACACTGTGTGCCTGCAGAAGAAGGGCATTCTTGATGTGGTTTCCACTCAGGAGGGCGCAACCTGCGTGCGCGACCTTAAGCCCACTCCCGAGCTTATAAGTCTGCTCAACTATTATAATGTTCAGGGTACCACCACATTTATACCCAAAAATAAGGGTGTCGATCCCGGTTCGGCAGAGTACAAAAGACAGCTTAAAAATCTCTGTGCAAGCCTTGAGGCAGGCAATCTTGTTCTTCTCGAATTCTATCCCGAGGATATGTCTCCTCTGAGCATGTATCACGGTGTTGTTGCCAGCGGTATTTACACTGCACCCGACGGTTCAAAGGTTATTCTTTGCTACGATGAAAATTATGAAAGCTACTCACAGGGCACATGTAACGTAATGTATGTCAGTGCAGACTACACTGAGTTCGGAAGCGGCCCTGACGATGCTCTCAGCTTTGCATGGACTGACGATTTTGAGTGCTACAAATCAATAGATATCAACGAAACTGTCAGCGACCCTGTTCCCTATCACAAGGCTCTGCTTATGCGCATTATCGACCTTATCAAGGGCTTCTTCGAAAATATTGCTGCTATGTTCCAGAGATAAACCAAATAAAACACAAAACTGTCGGGACTCGATGTCTCGACAGTTTTTATCTCAAAAGAGATTGTGTATTAAGTTTAGCTTTTCACAACAATCGCAATTTGCGTTGTTGTTCCTGTGCTATTATAGAATTTCAGACTGGCGAGAATGGTGCGGGATGCCGTTTTCTGCGCCCCGAACC
>JAZNUW010000067.1:0-10786 GCA_045592465.1 Acutalibacteraceae bacterium
TTTAACACTGAAGCCCACAAACCATGCGTGGCTCTTGCCGTTTGAAACCTCAGCCGAGCCTGTCTTGCCGCACATTTCAAGATTGGGGAATTTGTTATCGTTATAATAATTCTTCACGTTTGAGCGCAGCAGCTTTTTCACCTTTTCGGCAGTTTCTGCGTTGAGCTTGATGTTGCTGTTCACCTTATTCTTGCTGTCAACCATCTCTGATGATTCTTCAACCAGATAGGGAATCATAGCCTTGCCCTCATTTGCAATTGCGCCCATAAACATCAGCATCTGACAGGGATTAACAAGGGTTGTGTACTGGCCGATGCCTGCCCAGCCAAGGTCAAGCTTTGTGCTGTCAGACACATCAAAGGTGCTGCGCACATTCTTTGCCTTGCTGATAGTCACCTTTTTGCCGAAGCCGAGTTCTCTTACGGTTTTTGTCAGCTTGTCCTTGCCCACCTCATTGGCAAGTTCTGCAAAAACACTGTTGCATGAAACATTAAGAGCTCTTTCAAAGCTCATTGTGCCGTGAACACCGTTACATCTGACATCATCGCTGCCGAAATTTTTCTTACCCGTGCATTTGAATTTTCTTGTAAACAGGTCAGGGATATTTTCAATAGCGCAGATTGCAGTCACAACCTTGAAAGTTGAGCCGGGAGTAAACACACCTGAAATAGCTCTGTTAAGATATATGCCGTCATATTTGCCTGTTTTGTCTTTATCAATATTCTTAGGCTTGTTATTCGGGTCATAGGTGGGGGCTGAAACCATGCATATAACCTCACCGGTTTCATAGTTATAAACCAGCACCGTACCCTTTTTGCCGCCCATAGCCTTATAAGCCTCAGCGCAGATATCAGCATCAATTGTCAGTCTGATATCCACACCCTCATCACTTGTCAGGGTTTTATAAATGCCGTCGACAAAATTATAGCCGATAAGATTCGAGCGATAGAGAGTCTGCACCCCTGTGGCAATGTACCCTGCCGAATCACCCACAACGTGCAGTGTGGAAACTCGTTTGTTATAGTTTGAGTTATACTTTCTCTTGCCGTTTTCCGTTGAAATAAGAACCTCTTCATCTCTGTCATAGATAGTGCCCGCAACGGTCAGCTCTCCGCCTTTGTAAATAAGCCCGTTAGCCCTGTTGGCAACCCATAGATCACCCTGTGTTATAAATGAATAGAGCATGAAGCCAAGACCTATGAAAAAAGCGATGATAAGAAAAATTATTATGTATGTTCGTTTTACGGTGTTTCTCATTTCATCGCCTCCTTATGTTTTATAGACTGTGGGATACGCCCTTTCGTCTGCCGCCTTGATAAAGGCAAACAGTGCCCATGAGCATATCATACTCGAGCCACCCTGACTGACAAAGGGCAGAGTAACACCTGTAAGGGGTAGCAGATCCGTTATGCCGAAAATATTAAGGCATATCTGGAAAAGAAGCATAGCTGCCGCCGAGCAGGCAGCAATTGAATAAAAGGTTGAGGGAGCACTTTTTGACACAATCACTGCATAAACAGCGATAAACGCAAATGCAATAACTATGGAAAATGCAATGAATATACCCATTTCTTCACAGATAAGACCGAAAATAAGGTCGGTTGTTGATGCATAAACATGTCTCAGAGCACCGTTGCCTATGCCAAGACCGAAAAGACCGCCTGAAACAGCATAGATAAGCACTCTTGTCTGCTGATAGCCTGCACCGTAAACATCCTCCCACACGTGTCTGTAGGCGGCAAATCTTGCTGCAACGTGAGGGCGGAAATATATTATAAGCACTGCGCCTATAAGCGCCGCTGCACAGATAAAAATTATTGTTCTGATGTCACCCGAGCGCATAAAGGAAATAACTATAAATGTGAAGAAGAATATCAGAGCAGTACCAAAGTCCTTCATAAGGAAAAGTACACCGATGCAGCCCATGGAGAAAAGGACATACATATAGATATTCTTTGCCGTAACAAGCTTGTCAAGGCTGGCGGCACCGACAAAAATGAAGGCAATTTTCACAAATTCCGAGGGCTGAATTGAAAAGCCCTGAAATGAGAGCCAATTATATGCACCGTTTATTGCACCCACAAACTGTCTTATATAAACGAAGGAGCCTGCAAGGAAAAGCAGCGCAAAAACACCGAGAGGCGCTCTTATGAACATAACTCTCTTGACGTCTTTGATAAACCATAAAAGAATATCATAGACTATAACACCTGCTACTATTGCAACAAGCTGCTTGAGCATACCCACGGGCGCAACACTTGCCTGAAGGCAAAGACCGATTCCGCTTAAAAAGAAAGCAATAAATTCAAGCTCGAAATTGACCTTTTTCACAACTGCGCTCATAAAGCCCACATAAATCCACTCAAAAGCTATGAAAATGAGCAAAAATGTGGCAACCTCTATGTTGATTTTATCTGCGCCAAAAATAACTGGAGTGAAGGATATGACCTGAAATGCTGTGAGCAGGAAAAGAATAAAGCTTTTATCAACATATTTGAATTTTCGTCTTATTTTATCGCCTCGGCTGATATTTTTAACAGGTTTTGTTTTTTCCAAGCTCATCACCTCACGATATAGTTTTAGTCTTTACCACAAAATAAAGTCTTTCATCAGCAAGTGAAATTATATCACCGTCAAAAAGAAGCTGAGGTGTTGTAACCTTCTTGCCGTTAAGCACAGTTGTGCCTGTGCCCGCAGTTTCAATTGCCCAGCCGTCCTCATAAAGCACCACCATAGCATGAAGCTTTGCTGCCGTCTTGCTTGAAAGCTTTATGTCACATCGTCTGCCTGTGCCTATCTTAACCTCATTGCCGCAAAGAATAAATGTTTCACCCGTATCCTTGTTCACCAGGCAATGCTGAGTTACTCTTCTGCTTACCTTTTTCGGTGCCTTAGGTGTTTCTACAGTATAATTGTCAGGGTGTATTCTTCTGACTGTGGGGGCGGATGCAGATGTCGGTGCGGTTGTTTTCGGCCGCGTACCCTGCTGTGCAGATGCAGGCTGTGCCTTGGTTGCAGTTGTCTGCTGTGCTGCCTTCTTGGCAGTCTTTTTATTCTGCTTACCGACCTTGATAACCGGGTCATCAACCACTTCAAAACGAAAGCGCTTGTTCCCCATTGTAATTATGTCGCCGTGCTGCATGGTCTGCTTTTTGTCTGTGTTTTCGCCGTTAACCTTGTTTGCTGATTTAGAGAGTGTGTCATAGATATACCAGCCGTCAATTCGTCTGGTGATAACGGCCTGCACACGGGAAATGCTGTCATAGTTTATTGAGATATCGCACGAAGAGCCTCTGCCTATAGAGGTTTCCCACATATTAAGAGGATATCTCTCACCTGTCTGCATATCAGTTATAAAGCCGTAAATTTTCTCTTTGGGATTTCCCAGCCACAAGGTCATTATGCACTTTATAAGCAACACCGCCGTAATCAACGGCAGAACTATTCTTGAAATTGATATTATGATTTCCATTTTTCCTCCTCGGTTAACTGAACCTGATTCTCATCAAAATATCCGTTGTTTTTTATGATATTCCACTATTTAATTTTTGTCAATACAAGGCATATTAAATTACTTTTATCAACTTATTTTAACATATATAGACTATAAATAGTATATTTTCTATTGAAATTTTTCCTTTTTTTTGGTATTGTATTATAAAAGCTTTAAATATTCTGTAAAGGAGAAATATATTATGGCAGAAAGAAACTATCAGGAGCTTCTCTCCCAGCTTACTCTTGAGGAAAAGGCTTCACTTTGTTCAGGTCTTACATTCTGGAAAACAAAGCCCATTGACCGTCTCGGCATTCCCTCAGTGTGGATGAGCGACGGCCCTCACGGTCTGAGAAAGGAAATGCAGTCAGCCGGCACAAACATCATGCAGAAGGCTGAAACTGCCACCTGCTTCCCCACTGCAGTTACAACTGCAAGCTCATGGGACCCTGAGCTTATGACCGAAATCGGCTCAGCTATTGCAGATGAGGCAAAGGCTTACCAGGTAACAACCGTGCTCGGCCCCGGTGTCAACATCAAGAGAAGTCCCCTTTGCGGCAGAAACTTCGAATATATCTCAGAAGACCCCTATCATGCAGGAAGAATGGGCGCAGCCTATGTTCACGGTGTGCAGAAGGAAGGCGTCGGCGTCAGCCTCAAGCACTTCTGTGCCAATAATCAGGAGCATATCAGAATGAGCATCGACAGTGTTGTTGACGAAAGAGCTCTTCGTGAAATCTATCTCGCACCCTTCGAATACATAGTCAAAAAAGAGCAGCCCACAACAATTATGTGCAGCTATAACAGAGTCGGCGGCGAATATCTCAGTGACAACAAGAGAATGCTCACAGATGTTCTCAGAGGCGAATGGGGCTTTAAGGGCATCGTTGTTTCTGACTGGGGTGCAGTCAACGACAGAATTGCAGGCGTAAAAGCAGGTCTTGACCTCGAAATGCCCGGCAATAACGGTATGAATGACAAGCACATCGTTGAAGCAGTTAAAAACGGTACTCTTAAAGAAGAAGAGCTTGATAAAATTGTTCTTCGTATGATTAAATTTGCTTTCGAATGCAAGGCTAACGAAGGCAAGGGCTACAAGCCCGATTTCAAGGCTCACCACAAGCTTGCAAGAAAGGCTGCAGCAGAGTCAGCAGTGCTTCTTAAAAACAACGATAATGCACTCCCCCTTAACTCAAAGCAGAGAGTTGCCGTTATCGGCGCACTTGCAAAGAATCTGCGTTATCAGGGCGCAGGCTCAAGCCACATCAACCCGCCCAAAACAGTTTCATTCACAGAGGCTATGAGATATGAAGGTCAGTCCTTTGCCTATGCACCCGGCTATTCACTCAAGGGTGACGGCTATAACAAAAAGCTTATTGACGAAGCTGTCAAGGTTGCCAAGGGCAAGGATGCTGTTCTTGTTTTCATAGGTCTGACTGATGACTTTGAAAGCGAAGGCTTCGACAGAAAGCATATTAACATTCCCAAGAGCCATAATATTCTTGTGGAAGAGCTTTCAAAGGTTAACGATAATCTCATAGTTGTGCTTTCATGCGGTTCACCTATCAAGATGGATTTATGGGAATGCAAGGTTAAAGCAATTCTCAATATGTACCTCGGCGGTCAGGCAGGCGGCGAAGCAGCCTATGACATTATCTACGGCAAGGTCAACCCCAGCGGTAAGCTTGCTGAAACCTTCCCCTTCAACAACGAAGACAATGTTGTTGCAAAATACTTCCCCATGGGCCCCAGAACAGTTGAATACAGAGAAAGCATCTACGTGGGCTACCGATTCTTCGACAAGGCTAAAAAAGCTGTCCAGTACCCCTTCGGCCACGGTCTTTCCTACACCAAGTTTGAATATAAGGATATCAGCCTTTCAAAGAGGAGCATAAAAGAGGGCGAAACACTCAGTGTTTCATTCACACTCAAAAACGTCGGCGACGTTGCAGGTGCTGAGGTTGCCCAGGTTTATGTCTGCCCGCCCGAAAGCAAGATTTATAAGGCTGACAGAGAGCTCAAGGGATTTAAGAAGGTCTTCCTCAAGGTAGGCGAAGAAAAGACTGTAACCATTGACCTTGACGAAAGAGCATTCAGCTATTATAACGTTAACATCAATGACTGGCACGCTGAAAGCGGCACTTATAAAATTATTGTTGCCGCATCTTCAAGAGACAGCCGTCTTTATGACACTGTCGATGTTGAAACAACCAAGCCCGATGCAGTGGTGCCCGATTACACAAAGACAGCACCCATTTACTACACTGTTGACACTATGGCTACTATCCCCGACAAGCAGTTTGCAGAGGTACTCGGCAGACCTCTGCCCGACAACAGCAAGTTCAAGAAGGGCGAGCTTAACATCAACTGTTCAGTAACTCAGGTTGCAGTCAGCCCCTTCGGCAAGTTCCTTTACGGAGTGCTTTGCGGCGGTGCCAAGATAGTTGCAATCGGCTCAGAAAACCCGGCTATGATTACCGAATCCATCAAGGATATGCCTCTTCGCTCATTCAGCGGATTCACCGGAGGCATAGTACCCCAGAAGAGTGTTGACGGCATTCTCGATCTTTGCAACGGCACTAAGGGCGGCTTTAAGAAAATCATCACCGGCTTTAAGAAATAAAATAATCTGAGGTGTTTTTATGAAAAAAATTATCGCTATAGTTCTCACCCTTTGCTGCGTGATGCTTTGCTTCACTGGCTGCATGGGCAAGCAGGACTCTTCATATGTTGACGAAAACGGAATCAAGGTTATTGAAGAAGACGTCACAGGCCTTGAATATAACAGCTTCACTCAGTTCAGAGCACTCGATGTCAACGGTAAGGAATATAACCAGGATGTTTTCAAAGGCAAAAAGCTGACAATGATCAATATCTGGGCAACCTTCTGCCGTCCCTGCATCAATGAGATGCCCGACCTTCAGAAGCTCAGTCAGGATTATGCCGACAAGGATTTTCAGATTATAGGCATAGTCAGTGACGTTATTCACGAAAACGGCTATTACAATAAGATTCTGCTCAATGATGCGCTGGAAATTCTTGAAACAACAGGTGTTACTTATCTTAACCTGCTGCCCAGCTATTCACTTGACACAATCAAGCTTGAATCAGTTTATGCCGTACCCGAAACAATTTTTGTTGACGAAAACGGAAATGTTATCGACCGCAGCTATGTCGGCTCACGTTCTTATGAGGACTGGCAGTCCATAATTGATTCTATCATGGCAGAAATGTAAAATTCAGGGGGGATGTCCGTCGGACATCCCCCACATTTATTCAGTTGCCTAAAATAATTCTTTTATATAGCTTTGCCACAAGCACCCTGATGTTTGCGGAGCTGAGTCTGGTTTCGCTTTCAAAGCTTTTCTTTTCAGCTTCACTGACCCTGCAATATATCAGCGGCATATCCACAAGCCTGACCTTGCCGTAAACATCGGACACAAGACCTATCCACTGACCTAAAAAGGGAATGCTTCTGGGTATAGGCATTATTCTTTTGAGCATTTTGCGTCTGACTGCAACGGCACCCGTATAATAGGAGTTTTTGTGTATGTTGCAGAAAAAGTTTTTTCTGACATTGAACTTTTCAAAAAATGAATAGTCGGTTATATTGAGAAATTCGTCTGCGATATAGCAATTATGAAGCACCACATCTGCGCCCTGTGAAAAAGCCTCATTGACTCTCTTGACCTTATCGGGCAGCCAGACATCGGTGTGAGTTGCAAAAAAGATTCTGTCGCCCTTGCAGTGACGCAGAGCATTGACAAGGTTTGCAACCGAGCCTCTGTTTTTGCCCTCAACGAGAATAACCCTGCTATCCTCAGCGGCAATTTTTTTCACAATTCGCTCAGTGATTCCACCGGGCTTGTCGTCGCTGATAATAATCTCATCCTCATTTTTAAGCTGAGGCAGTATCGACAACAGCAATTCTTCTAAATGCTTGCTGCCCTTATAAACTGCAATAACAACAGATATCATTTTTCTGCCTCCTTAAAAAAATTTACTTTTACATTATAGCACCTGTTTAAAATTTTTACAATATTTATTTGATTTCTGCAAAAAAAGTTACAAAAAGGTCCTAAAATTTCACATAGTTTTGACATAAGGGTGTTATAATGGGGTCACAACAAAGGAAATTGTTGACAACAGACCCTTATTTATATAAACTTTGACTGTGAGATTTTTTCGCGAAGGGAGGTTTTCAGATGATAAAAAGCTTTTTTAAACGTACTGTGGCATCAGTGTGCGCCCTTGTTATTCTCATCTGTGCATTTTCATTTGTTACCCCCACCTTCGCTGAGGCGGCTTCCTACAAGCCGAGCAAGGTCAAGTCACTGAAAGCCTCTGCCGGCACAACCTATGTCACTCTTTCGTGGGATAAGGTTTCAGATGCCGATGCTTATGCCGTTTTTTCATATAACCCTAAAACAGAAAAATATAAGGTGCTGAAAAACACAGACGACACATCATATAAGGTTAAAAATCTCAATGCTGCCACCACCTATTATTTTGCAGTGCAGGCATATAACTCAAACGGTGACAAGCGCTATTACGGTGAGGTTTCAAAAAATGTGAAGGTCAAAACCAAGAGTGCCACACCCACTCAGGTTAAAAACCTCAATGCCGCAACAATCAATGCCACAAGCATCAAGCTCAAGTGGACAAAAATTGCCGATGCAAAATATGTTATTTATTCCTATAACAGCAAAAGTGAAAAATACACAAAGCTCGGCACAGCCTCAGGCAATTCCTACACAGCCAAAAATCTTAAGGCAAACACCGACTATATCTTTGCCGTAAGGGCATATAAAACAGTTAACGGTAAAAATCATTACGGCAAATATTCCGAAAAGCTCTCAGTAACCACGGCACCCAAGGCAATCACTCTCAAAGAGGCAAGAAATCTCTTCAAGGATGCACGCAAGGTCTATATGGACTGGGTATATTCCTGCAACTATATTTCATATGAGCACACCGTCACTCACGAGTTTTACGGTCTTTCGTGTCAGTTTGCTGCAGTTGAGCACAGCACTGTCAAAGAAAAGGATGACATAATCAACCTGCTTGACAGATATTTCACCAAAGACGTTTATGAAAATGAGCTTTATCTCTATGTTGAGCTTAACGGCAAGCTCTATGGCAAGCTTTATTATTATGCCGAAGGCGGCAAGAGTGATGCAGACACCATAACAAGATATTACACCGACAAGCTCACAAAGCTCAGCGGCACTAAATTCCAATATACACTTTATCCCGTTTATTATGACAGTGTCAACTCAGGTAAGCTGCCTAAGAGCTACACCTATAACATTATAAGACAAGGCGACAGTTGGGTTTTCAGCGATACCTTCCACCCCTGCGCCGCACCGATAAAAGAAGATTAATTATAAAGGAGTGCAAGGGTCGGCACAAATGCCACCCAATGTGCTCTTTTTTTATTTTAAGCAAATTATTGATTTGACAAAATTCCGGTGTTATAATATAATATAACGATAAAAATTATATCGGAGGCTATTATGAGCGAAAGATACCTGATAGTCGGTGCAGGCAGAAGCGGTGTTGCTGCTGCAAAAATGCTCACCGAGCTTGGCTTCGACTTCACAATATATGACGGCAACAAAGACCTTGACGTTTCTGCTGTCAGAGCACAGATCGGCACAGATAAAGAAATCCCCTTCATCTGCGGTGAATTAAAAGAGGGCGGCCTTGAAAATATTGACATTTGCGTCGTTTCACCCGGCGTACCCCTTGACACACCTGTTATGCTGGCTGTGAAAGAAAAAAATATTCCTGTTTACAGTGAAATTGAGCTTGCATATCTTTATGACAAGGGCAGAATTATTGCTATCACCGGCACCAACGGCAAGACCACGACCACTTCTCTTGTTTATGAAATTGTGCGCTCTCACAACGAAAACACCCTGCTTGTGGGCAATATTGAAATCCCTTATACGGGCCTTGCCCTCACCTCACAGAAGGGCGGCGCAACAGTGGCTGAGATAAGCTCCTTCCAGCTTGAAACGATGATAACCTTCAAGCCTGCGGTCAGCGCTATTCTTAACATCACCCCCGACCACCTCGACCGCCACAAGACTATGGAAAACTATGCCAACATCAAGAAAAGCATAGCGAAAAATCAGGATGAAAACGATTTTTGCATCCTCAACGCAGAAGACCCCTATCTGTGCGATTTCGGCAAGGAGCTCACCTGCAAGGCAGTTTACTTCTCATCACAAAGAGAGCTCAACGACGGCTGGTATTATAAAGACGGCACCATATATGTGGCCGAAAACGGTGTGGCAACTCCCTTTATAAATGTTGACGAAACAAACCTTGTAGGCCTTCACAACTTCGAAAATATTATGGCTGCCGCCGCTATGACAAAGAGCTTCGGCATACCTGATGAAACTATAAAGGCTGCCATAAGACGCTTCAACGCAGTTGAGCACCGCATTGAATATGTGGCAACTAAAAACGGCGTGAAATATTATAACGATTCCAAGGGCACCAACACAGACGCCGCTATCAAGGCTATTGATGCCATGCCGAGCACCACAGTGCTTATCGGCGGCGGTTATGACAAGGATGCAGATTTTTCCCAGTGGGTCAGCCACTTCCCGAACAAGGTACGCAAGCTGGTGCTTATCGGTCAGACGGCAGATAAAATTGCAAAGGCCTGCGACGATATCGGCTTTAAGGATTACTGCTTTGCAGAAACTCTGCAGGAGGCTGTGAAAATCTGTGCTGAAAGCGCAAAAGACGGCGACTGCTGTCTGCTCTCCCCTGCCTGCGCAAGCTGGGGCATGTTCAAGTGCTATCAGGAAAGAGGAGACATCTTCAAGGAATTAGTCAAAGCCTTATAACTCCGCGTTTTTGATTCTTTTTGGGCGGCAGCAAAAAGAATGCCCGTCCGGCGAGGACAATTAAATATGAAATAAGACAGTCTGATTTTAAGGTCAGGCTGTCTTTTGGTTTGTATCTGTTATTCTTTGTGTTAGTCGGTACGCGGGTAGGTGTGAAGAGGAAACGGCGGGGTGGGCCGCCGCTTTATATTTATTTAATACAGGAACTGCAAGGCTTATATCCTCTTGCAACAGCATTAGTGTAGCTTATCTGAATTTTAGATTTACTAAGGGATCTGCAACCGTCAACATGATATTTCTTACCAGACTTAGTCACATAGTATATTACAGGTATTTTTACTGATTTGATATCGCTGAAATCACCGTAAACAGTAGAATCACCAACCTTTTTATAGGTTCTGATTTTGAAGTAATAAGTTTTGCCGGCTGT
>JAZNUW010000068.1:0-16474 GCA_045592465.1 Acutalibacteraceae bacterium
GGCTCCATTAAATCGCGCAGCGATTTTACGGCGACGCGTCGCCGACCCGAATGAAATTCGGGTATGGAGCCGCCGCCCGACTTGCCGCCACTCCCCGATTGAAAATTTTTTCCACAGACCCCTTGACAAAACCGGAAAACAGTAGTATTATATACATCGGTTAGGCAAGACTAACTCTTGCCGATTCAGCAGTAGAAAGAGGTAAATATATGAAAACTCTCAAAGATGTCAGGATAGGCGAAACCGTCAGAGTTAAAAAGGTTGGCGGTGAAGGTGCTATCAAGAGAAGAATTATGGATATGGGCATCACAAAAGGTGTCGAAATCCGCGTGAGAAAGGTTGCTCCCTTAGGTGACCCTGTTGAAATCACCGTCAGAGGCTACGAGCTCACTCTCAGAAAGGCTGACTGCGCTAATATTGAAGTTGAATAATTCGGCTTCTTTTTTAGCAGATTCAGTTAGTCGCAACTAATTTAATTGAATAACGACTGAAAGGAACAAAGATATGAGCATCAAAATTGCACTTGCAGGTAACCCTAACTGCGGCAAAACAACACTTTTCAATGCCCTGACAGGAGCAAATCAGTATGTCGGAAACTGGCCGGGTGTTACCGTTGAAAAAAAGGAAGGCAAACTCAAGAAAAATTCCGACGTCACAATTGTCGACCTGCCGGGTATCTATTCACTCTCCCCCTACACTCTTGAAGAGGTGGTTGCAAGAAAATTCCTGGTTGAAGAAAGACCCGATGTTATCCTCAATATAGTTGACGGAACAAACATCGAAAGAAATCTCTATCTGACCACACAGCTCACAGAGCTTGGCATCCCCGTTGTTGCAGCTATAAATATGATGGATATAGTCAACAAAAACGGCGATAAAATTGACCTTGAGATTCTTTCAAAAAAATTCGGTTGCAGATTTGTTGAAATTTCGGCGCTTAAAGGCTTTGGCATAGAAGAGGCTGCCGATATTGCTATAGAGGCAGCAAAAACAGGCAGTACCCTGCCGCAGCACCGATTCTCAGGTGAAGTTGAGCACGCAATTGCTCACATTGAAGAAGCTGCAGTTCATTCCCTGCCCGACGAGCAGCAGAGATGGTACGCAATTAAAATCTTCGAAAGAGATTCAAAGGTTATAGAAAAGCTCGAAATAGCAAAAGAAACAATATCTCATATAGAAAAGGATATTGTTCATGTTGAAGAAGAAATGGATGATGATGCTGAAAGCATTATCACCAACGAAAGATATGAATACATAGAAAGAGTTCTTCGCACCTGTTATGTCAAGAAAAACAGAGATGGACTGACCCTTTCGGATAAAATAGACAAAGTACTTACTAACCGTTTTCTTGCACTGCCTATTTTTGCAGCAATTATGTTCCTTGTTTATTACATATCCGTTTCAACTGTAGGCACATGGGCAACAGACTGGGCAAATGACGGTGTTTTCGGCGAAGGCTGGGAGCTTTTCGGTAAGTTTATTCCCGGTGTGCCTGTGCTCATAGAAAATCTTCTTGTTAAAATCGGCTGCGCAGACTGGCTTCAGAGTCTCATCATTGACGGTATTGTCGGCGGCGTTGGTGCTGTTCTCGGCTTTGTGCCTCAGATTCTCGTTCTCTTTACATTCCTTTCGTTCCTTGAGGGATGCGGCTATATGTCAAGAATTGCCTTCGTTATGGATAAGCTTTTCCGCAAATTCGGTCTTTCAGGCAAGAGCTTCATTCCCATGCTTGTCGGCACCGGCTGCAGTGTTCCCGGCATTATGGCTTCACGTACCATTGAAAATGAGCGTGACCGCCGTATGACAATTATAACAACATCCTTCATCCCCTGCAGTGCTAAGATTCCCGTAATTGCTATGATAGCAGGTGCACTTTTCGGCGGCGCAGCATGGGTTGCTCCCTCAGCATATTTTATCGGCATTCTTGCCGTTGTTGTTTCAGGTCTTATCCTTAAGAAGACAAAGCTCTTTGAGGGCGACGTTGCTCCCTTTGTTATGGAGCTCCCCGCTTATCATATGCCCACTTTCGGCAACGTTCTTCGCACCACATGGGAACGTGGTTGGTCATTTATCAAAAAGGCCGGCACCATCATTCTTCTTTCCTCCGTTGTTCTCTGGTTCCTTCAGGGCTTCGGCGTGGAAAACGGAAGCTTCGGCATGGTGGAAGACCTTAACAACTCAATTCTTGCAATGATAGGCAACATCTTTGCCTGGGTATTCCAGCCACTCGGCTTCGGCTCATGGCAAAGTACCGTTGCAGTGCTGACAGGCCTTATCGCAAAGGAAAACATTGTTGCAACCTTTGGCGTACTCTTAGGCAACCCTGAAGTGACAGAAGCAGGTGAAGAGGTCTGGGAAATTCTCAGAAACGAAATCTTCACTCCCGTTTCAGCTTATGCCTTCCTTGCATTCAACCTTCTTTGTGCCCCCTGTTTTGCTGCAATGGGTGCCATTAAGAGAGAAATGAACAGCCCGAAATGGACACTCTTTGCAATAGGCTATCAGTGCATTTTCGCTTATGCTATTGCGCTTATTATAAACCAGATCGGCCTGCTTGTAACAGGAAACGCCAACTTCGTATTCTTCTTTATTGCAATGGCAGTGCTTGCAGGAATAATCTATCTTATCTGCAGACCCGAAAAAAAGAAAACTCACAAATAAGGTGATCTTATGGATTTTTTAATTGAAAATATAGGCACTCTTGCCGTTCTGGCAGTTGTTGCTGTTATAATAGGTCTTATCATCAACAAAATGAGGAAAGACAAAAAAGAGGGCAAATCAGGCTGTGGCTGCGGCTGCGACAGCTGCGCTATGAAGGACAGCTGCTACTCACAGAAGAAATAAACGGCTGATAATTCCTAATAAAAGCCCCACCCTTTAAATCCCGTTTTATAAAAGCAATAACCCCACAGAATCACCTGCGAGGTTATTGCTTTTTTCCTTGTTTTATCGGCGGTTTGCAAGTGCTTTCCCCACCTGCACCGACACTGCGCTTTGCTTGACAACAATTTGCAATAGTGATATAATTAACTATGTTTACGTGTAATTAATTGAGAGGCTTAAAAGTATGAAAAATATTTATTTTGTTCAGGTTGATGTTTCGGCAAGCTCAGGCACACAAAATGCCTATCTCCCCTATACAGCGGGTATTCTTGTTGCTTCTGCTTTCACCAGTGAAATAGTCAAAAAGCATTGCTCCTTCAAAGAATTTATTTTCTTGCGTGAGGACGTCAATGCCGTTGTTGAGCGCCTTGAAAACCCCGCCTTCTTCGGCTTTTCAAGCTATTGCTGGAGCTCAGAATATAACAAGCTTCTTGCCAGAGCAGTAAAAGAAAAATATCCCGACTGCCTTATAGTTTTCGGCGGTCATGACATTCCTGACAATTTTGATATGCTCGAAGAGTTTCCCTTTATAGACGTGCTTTGTCACGGTGAAGGTGAAGACACCATAAAGAGCCTTCTTGAGAAATTCAGCCTCGGTGAAACCTTTGACAGTGTAAACAACATATCCTTCAGAAGCGGCAGCGGGTACGTCAGAACACCCACTGTTCTGCAGAGCACACTCGATTATCCGTCACCGTATCTTGAAGGCTGGTTTGACGATATAGTAGATAATCACCCTGAAATTACATTCAATGCCATTCTGGAAACAAGCCGCGGCTGCCCTAATCAGTGCGCTTATTGCGACTGGGGTCTGCTCAGGTCTAAAACAAGACTTTTCCCCTTTGAAAGAATTCAGGCAGAGGTGCGCTGGATGTCAAAGAAAAAGATTGCTTTTGTCTGGGGCGCAGACGCAAACTTCGGCATGTTTGAGCGAGATCTTGAAATTGCAGAGGAACTGGTTAAGGTGAAAAAAGAAACCGGTTACCCTGAACGAATGAGAATGAATTATGCAAAAAACAACTTTGAAAATGTTTTTGCAATAGTCAAGAAATTCAAAGAGTGTGAGTTTGACCGCATAGGCGCAACTCTCTCATTCCAGAGTATGTCACCTGCAGCACTTAAAAATATCGGCAGAACAAATTCCTCTCTTGATTTCTATAAAAACCTGCTGACAATATACAACAAAGAAAATATGAAAACCTATTCAGAGCTGATTCTCGGTCTGCCCGGTGAAACCTATGAAAGCTTCATTCAGGGCATAGGCAAGCTCTTTGAAATCGGTCAGCATTTCGTTTTTGAGGTTTATGGCTGCATACTCCTGCCCAATGCTGTTATGGGTCAGAAGGACTATATAGAGAAGCACGGCATAAAAACGGTACGCTCGGAAATTATCCGTCCTCACTTCAACAATGCCGCCTTCAATGTTCCCGAATATAACACAATAATTGTTGAAACAAACACAATGAGCCGCGAAATGTGGGTCAGAGCAACCGCCTTTTATTATATGGTCAAGGCTTTGCACGGCAACGGTCTTGTCAGGGCTTTTGCAATTTATCTGCATAACGAAATGGGCGTGCCCTATGAAAAGTTTTATGACGGTGCCCTTGATTATTTTGAAAAGAATCCTGAGCTTCTTATATCAAAGCTCTATTTCGATGTCAAAGACAAGTCAGATGAGCTTTCACTTGGCATAACCAACAGAAAGCTTATGTTCGGCCCCTGCGGTGAAATCGTGTGGGACGACCACGAATATGTTGTGCTGCACGTTTTATCGCAGCTTGACAGATTCTATGATGAAATGCTCCCCTATCTCAGAAGCTATAATATAGACAATGAAATCTTTGAGGATCTGCTCGGCTATCAGAAAGCTATTATGAGAAAGCCTTCTGATGAAAGTCAGAAAGTTTCTCTCAGACACGATATACACACCTATCTTAAGGATATTTATGTCAACAACATTCATCCCCTTGAGAAGAAGAACCACACCCTAATTATGCGTGACAGCAAGGTTATTGACAACTGGCCAGATTTCGGCAAGTTCGTTATATGGTACGGCAGAATGGGCTGGTCCTCTTATAAAGACGATATAACCGAAGAATAAAAAGAAGAAAGGAGAAAATCCAATGAAACAAAAATTTTATCTGGTGCAAATAGGTGTATCCTATTCTTCTCCTTGCTTCCTGCCTTATTCAGTCGGCTGCATAGCTGCATATCTCAAGCGCGATGACGAAATAAACGCACACTATGAAATACCCGATATTGTGGTAATGCGCGAAAAAATTCCCGATGTTATAAAGAGATTTGACAATCCCTCTTTTGTTGCTTTTTCCTGCTTCACATGGAATCTTGAATATAACAAAACTCTTGCACAAGAGCTTAAAAAGCTATATCCCCATGTTAAGATTATTTTCGGTGGCCACAGCGTACCCTCAGACAGCTCGTTTCTTGATGAGTTTGACTTTATCGATTATCTTATGCACAACGAGGGCGAAGAAACAACTGCAATGTTTCTTAAGGCACTGCTTCACGGTCAGAGCCTCTCAGAGGTGCCAAACCTGTCTTTCAGAAGCGAAAAGGGCAATGTGACAACCGAAGCTTACCACCCCTGCGATATATCTTCATATCCCTCACCCTATATTGACGGCATTTTCGACAATATAATGAAAGAAAATCCCGACACAGAATTTCATGCAACTCTCGAAACAAACAGAGGCTGTCCTTATGGCTGCACCTATTGCGAATGGTGTTACACACGCAAGGTGCGTCCTTTCCCTATGGAAAGAATCAGAAGTGAAATTGAATGGATTGCCCGCAACAAAATAAGATATTGCTATTGCGCAGACGCAAATTTCGGCATCCTCGACAGAGATGTTGAAATTGCTGAGTTTGTTATTGCACAAAAGAAAAAGTACGGCTATCCTGATGTGTTCAAGCCCTGCTATGCAAAAGGGAGCAACGAAAATGTCTTCAGGGCAGGCTATATACTCAACAAAAACCATGCCGATAAGGGCGTTACTCTTGCCTATCAGTCACTTGATGCGCACACCCTTGAAAATATCGGCAGAAAGAATCTGACTCTTGAGCATTTTGCAGGTCTTAATGCCCGTTATATTGAAGCGGGAATCCCCACCTACACTGAGCTTATTCTCGGCCTTCCCGGTGAAACCTACGACAGCTTCTGCAAGGGTATCTGCCATCTTCTTGAATCGGGTCAGAATAATTCAATGACTGTTTATGAGTGCCAGGTATATCCCAACGCACAGATGGGCAAGGCAGTATATCAGGAAAAGTACGGCATAAAAACCTCAAGAATTCCTCTGCTTGGAATTCACTACAACCCTGAATTCAACGGTGTGGGTGAATATTTTGACATTATCACCGAAACAGCCACCCTGCCGAAAAAAGACTGGGTGAAAGCCTGCATGTTTTCTGTTATTCTTCAGACCTTCCATCACCTTGGTCTTATCCGTTATTTTGCAATTTACATTCACCTTGAAAAGAATGTTTCATACTATGATTTTTATAACAGCCTTTACGATTATATCTATAAAGAAAGCAGCGGCTTCCTGAGCGAGTTTTTCAAAAAGCTCTATGCCCGCAAGGCTGACACCGACACAGCTGACTGGACATACAGCAGAGATGTTTTCGGCACAACGGGCTGGTACTTTGAAGAAGGTGCCTTTCTGGAAATGGTATATCACAGTGATATATTCTGGAGTGAAATTGAGCCCTTCCTGAGAAAATACGGAATTGACGAAGATATTTTCAGCGAGCTTCTCAATTATCAGAAAAAACTCGTGCGAACTCTTAACACGCCGGAAGTGACTGTAAAATCATCATATAATTTCTATAAGTACTTTGAGGCGGCAGCGGAAAACCTCAGACCTACACTCAGAAAGGTTAGCTGCACCCTCAACATCAAAGCCGAAAAGAATATCACCAGCTGGAGCGACTATGCACGCGAAATTATATGGTTCGGCAAGCGCAACAACGCAACCCTTCTTGTTAACCCAAGAGAAACCATTTCATATTCGGAGGAATAAAGATGTCAAAAATTCTTTTAATTCAACCACCTCAATGGTGTCCTGCATCCCCTTATCTTGCTGTTCCTCTGCTCAGCGGCGGACTTAAAAGAGAGGGCTTTGATGTTAAGGCTTATGACCTGAATATTGAATTTTTCAACTATCTGCTCACTAAAGAAAATCTCGTTTCCTGCGATAATTTCGCAAGAAAATTTCTTGAAGAAGCAGCACCCGATTATGAAAATGCAGACATTTCCGAAATTGAAAAGAACGGCGATTACCATGAGAAAAACCGTTGTCTGAAATATCTGACAATAAAAAAATTCTATAGTGATTACACTGAAGAAATTCCTGAGCTTATTGAAAAAATAGAATATGCCGTTGGTGTAACCAGAAGCAAAGAAGATTTTTTTGTTCCCGAAAAGCTCTTTGAAGCAAAGCACATTATTAAAACGGCTCTGCGTCTTGCTTCTATGCCCTATGCACCCAATGAAATTGACTTTGACAATTATTTTTCCAATCCCCTTTATAATCTTGACTGGGAAAACGTCAGAGCTCAGGTTGAAGATAAAACAATCAATATGTTTTATGATTATTTCGGCTCCTTTGCTTCTTCAGCGGCAAAAGAAAAATATGATATAATTGCCATTTCAATGACAGATTTAAGCCAGATGATTTCTGTTTTCACTCTTGCAAAGGCACTCAGAGAAAAAACAGATGCAAAAATCATTGTCGGCGGAAATTATTCAACCCAGATATACGACGAAATAATGAAGCACAAAGACATTTTCACCGACTTTATTGATTATCTTGTTATCGGTGACGGAGAAATTGCTCTGACTATGCTTTGCAGCTATCTTTCAGGCTCATGCACTCTTTCCCAGGTACCTAACATAGTTTATCTCGGCGAAAACGGTGAGGTTGTTTCAACCGGCTTCAGCTGTGACAGAATTGATATGGACAGCCTGGCATATCCCGATTTCAGTGACTATGACCTGACTAAATATTTTACTCCTGACCCCACCTTCCCCATTCAGCTTTCAAAGGGCTGCTATTGGGGCAAATGCAATTTCTGCGATTATCCTTACGGTCAGCAGGGCTATCATCCCAAGCATATTGAGCGCATTCTTGATGAAATCAAGCACCTTATGCACACCTACAATGCTTCTAAATTTATGTTTGTGGATGAGGCTATTCCGCCTAAGTTTTATAATGAGCTTGCCCTTGCCATAATCAGGGAGGGTCTGAAAATTAACTTCTATTCATTTGCAAGACTTGAAACAGGATATACCCCTGAGGTGCTTGCAAATCTTCACAAGGCAGGTGCACGTCTGTTCCTGTGGGGATATGAATGCAGCTCACCTCGTGTTATGGCTCTTATGAACAAGGGTATAGACGTCAGCAAGAGAATGCAGATTTTATCTGACGCGCGTGATGCAGGCATTTGGAATAACGGTCTGTTTATGTTCGGCTATCCCACAGAAACTCTTGAGGAAACTGAAGAAACAATGCGTGTTATCAAAGAAAACAGACGCATAATTCCCAGCTGCACTTTATCGAACTTCTCCCTGAAGAAAAACTCCCGTCTTAAGGAAAATATCGGAGAAAACGGCGTTGAGGGCTTCACCTCAGGCGGAGAATTCTATATAGTATGTAAGGATGTTATTGACGGCATCTCACAATCTGACAGAAGAAGTCTGCGCCGCAATTTCCAGTTTGAATTTCTCGAAGAAAATGCCAACACATTATGGCCTGTTGTTTTCTCAGATTTTGACCATCTGCTTTTATACTTGTCAGAATACGGCTGCGATTATGTGAATTCATATCGCTCAGAGAAACGAATATGTCCCGAATTCAGGTAATAAACAATGAAATTTGATTCCGTAACAATAATAGTAGGCACAACAAATGAAAAAGACTCTTTGATATGCACTGTTGACACAATAATGCAGACCTGCAACCACGAGGATATAAACAAAATCCTTCTGGTCAAATCAAAGGATGCCTCAGAACAGTGTAATTTTGCAATAAAGCTTCTGGAAGAGAAGTACCCCGACAAGGTGTTCGGTCTTGAACAGACAAGACCCTATGTCGGCGGAGCAATCAGAGATGGCTTTGACGCTTCAGATTCTTCGCATATAATGCTTCTGCCCTCAGATCTTGCAATCAGCCTTGACTGTGTCAGCGAAATGATTGAAAGTGTGAAACAGCATCCTGAGGTTATATCAAAAACCTCACGCTGGATGAAAAAGGGCAGTTTCCACAATTACAGCAAGTCACGCAAAATTATCAACCGTGCCGCTCAGCTTTTCCTGCGGATTCTTTATAATGAAGCCCTCACAGATTTTACAAGTCCCGTTCAGACGGCTCCCTCAGAGGCATACAGAAAATCCAACTGGCAGGAGCTGAACTTCCCCTTCCTTCTTGAAATGGTTCTTGTTCCTCTAAGGCTCGGATATTCCTTCAAGGAGCTGCCTGTCGAGTGCTTTGAAAGAAAAGAAGGCTTTTCACGAAACTCAACCATACAGACAGCTTTATATCTTAAAACGGCGCTCAGAGTACGTTTCACGCCTAAATCAAAATTAACCAAGGAGCAAAAGTAATGAAATTTCTTTTTGCATCGGTGCCTCAGTGGTACCCCGTAAGCCCATATCTTGCAGGTGCTCTTCTTGCAGGACAAATTAAAAATGCCGGCTTTGAAGCAGACACATTCGATTTTAATATTGAATTTTTCAACGACATTCTTTCTTCCGATTATCTTAAGGAATGTCTTCATAAGGCTGAAGTGTTTCTTGAAAGCGGCAGCATAACCTGTGACTGTGCCGGATTAAGTGATGATATAAAAAACAAGCTCAGCAAAACTGCCGATATAAGAAAGCAGATCATTTCAGACTATCTCAGAAATGATAACGGTAACACACAAAAAATAATTGATACCGTTGCCGATGCAGTAAATGTATTCAAAACAAAAGAGCTTTTTTATGACCCCGAGAAGCTTTATAAGGCAAAGGATACTATCACAAGCGCCCTTGATATTGCTTCTCTGCCTTATGTTCCGTCAAGAATTATGCTTGACAACTTTATAGCTAACTCTGTTTTTTCATATGATTTCAAAGACGTTGATTTTCAGTGTCAAAGCAGTGATGTGAATATGTTTATCCCCTATTTTGAGAAAAAACTCAGAAATATGGATTTTTCACAGTACAGCCTTATCGGTCTTTCTATCACAGACCTCAGCCAGATAATTCCCGGCTTCACTCTTGCAAGACTTCTCAAAAAATATACAAAGGCAAAAATAGCTCTTGGTGGAAACTATATTTTCAAAATTGAGGCAGACCTTAAGAAGAATCCCTCACTTTTTGAAGATTATTGCGATTATCTCACCATCGGCGACGGAGAAACAGCTATTATCGAGCTTGCAGAGTACATAGCAGGCAAACGCGCTGTCGAAAATGTTCACTCTCTTGTTTATCGCAACGACAAGGGTGAAATATGCACTAACGAAAAGGCACCGCGCCTTAACCTTGACAGTGTTGCTTATCCCGATTTTGACACCTATGACTTTTCAAAATATTTATCCCCTGAAACCGTTATCCCCGTTCAGCTGGGTAAAGGTTGCTATTGGGGCAAATGCACCTTCTGCGATTTCTATACAGGTCAGCAGAAATTTGACATAAAGAGTGTTATGCGTGCCGTTGACGAAGTTGAGTATCTTTCAAAAAGATATAACAGCAAGCTGTTCAATTTTGTCGACGAGGCAGTGCCTGCTAAGTTTTATAACGAATTTGCAAAAGAGGTCAAGAGAAGAAATCTTGAAATTTATTATTATTCCTTTGCAAGGCTGGAAAAAACCTTCACTCCTGAAGTTCTGAAAAACCTTTATGAATCAGGTGCGCGATTCTTTATGTGGGGTTATGAGGCTGAATCCGAGCGCGTTATGAAGCTTATCAACAAGGGCATTGACCTGAGCTACAGAAAGAAGATATTGCGAGATTCACGCGATGCAGGCTTATGGAATCTCTGCACCTTCCTGCTGGGTTATCCCACAGAAACATGGGAGGAGCTGCAATCAACCATTAAGGTTATTTATGACCATGACCTTGTTAACACCTGCACACCCTCAAACTTCGCTCTTAAAAAGAATGCTATACTCAAAGACGACACATCTTCTGTGGGAATCACTGACTTCACAGAAAACGGTGAGCTTCATATTTCATACAAATACCTTTCCACCACGCAGACAATGGAAGAGGTCAAAACGAAGAGAAACAACTTCGAAAGAAAATATCTCGAAGACACCCGCGACAGACTGTTTGCACATTCATTCACCGAAAGTGATTCAATCCTTATGTACCTTGCCAAATACGGCAGGGATTACGTGAGAGATTACCGTCTTGAATATCAAAGAAAAATATAAAAAAAGAGGTACCGGCATCCGGTACCTTTTAGTTTTAAATAAAAACCTGATTTTAGGCTCATAAGCTTTCAACCTTAATTTCGTCAAGATAAATGCTTCTGCTGTCTTTTCTGCCATACCAGACAACATACCTTGCGTAATCGGGCCAGCTTTTGCAGCTGACTGTTTCTGCAATAGTGTTATGACATTTCTTCTTTTCAGGTGCGATGTGCTTGCCGCAAAGAAGATTTGAAAAATAGCTTCTGAAATCATAATCACAATCGAACTCAATATGCTCTCTGAAGGGCAGCTTGACTATGTTTTTCTGATAAGTGAAAAGATTTTCGAAAAGCTCTTTATCATCGAAGAATTCTCTCAGGAAGCCCTTGATTTCTCTGTAAAAATCTTCCATCTGAGCAGCAACATTCAAAAACATAAATTCTTCGGGCAGCCAGCCAACATTGCCGAATCTTTCGTCCTTCCAGACCACATTAGCCTTACCCTGAGCAACTGCACTGAATCGCTGTTTAAGCTCGGCAAGTATTCTGCCGCCGGCTGTTTCGCCTGCAGAGGAAAGATGCTCTATAAGTCTTTCATAAAACTCAGAATAGCTCATTCCCTTTTCATAATGAAGATAAAGAGCAAAAAGGATAAGAGGCCCGTAATGGTGAAAACACTGCACCACAGCAGCATAAAGATTCATTTTTGCCCAATCGTCACGGGACATGGTGTTAGTTTCAACAATAAGGCGTGAAAACTCTTTAACCTCTTCGTTATCATCAATAATTGTGTGAGGCTCATTAAGAGGAACCCGCACATATCTGACCCCATGCTTTTGCATATATTCCTTGTTACCCATTGTGGCAAAGGGCAGCCACTCACAGTTGTGAATATAAATTGAGCTGTGCTGACCCGAGTCAAGAAGTATATCTATGCCTTCAACAAAGGTTCTGAAGGTTTCTCCGGGCAGACCGAGTATAAGCTCGGAATAGGTGGCGATGCCTGCCTCGTTATATCTGTTGAGAAGCTCAGTGAAGGTTTCAACAGGTATGTTTTTTCTTTGGATATTTTCAAGCACAACAGGATTCATTGACTGAAACGACAGTGTTGCACCCTTATCCATACCGCATTCGTTGAGCTTCTTTGATATGCTGAAAACACGGTCATTACTGTTTTTTGCACTGGAAACCTGAAAACGGGATAAGACACCTTCTTCGTTATGAAGTCTGACCATTTCGTCAACAAACTTTTCATCGCGCTCAAACATTCCGAAATTGGCATCGGCGCAACCGAAGCCGCTGATATTGTTAGAGGATAACCATCTGAGCTCCTGCATTACCTTTTCTTCAGGGAAGAACCTGATTTTGCACTGAAGATTTCCCCAGTCGCAATAAGCGCAGCTGTAAGGGCAGCCTCTGTTTGTTTCAATAATTGTATGAAAATCTATATCGGGGTTGTTTTTGAGAATTGAATCAAACACTCCCGTAAGATAGGGCGACGGATAATCTATCCTTTCGCACTTCTTTTTTTCTGTGCAGATTATTTCTCCGCCGTTTCTGTAGGCGATATTAGGCACACTGCACAGGCTCTCATTATTTTTTAAGGCAAGCAAAAGAGCACTGAAGGGTTCCTCACCTTCACCAAAGCACAGAAAATCGATATAATCTTCCCTTTGCATAAGCTCTGCATCAGTGGTTATTTCGTGTCCGCCGAACAGAATAAGACACTCAGGGAATTTTTCCTTGATTTTTTTTGCCAGCACCTTGTTATACTCGTGATTCCAGATATAATTTGAAAAGCCTACGAGATAAGGTGTCTCTATTTTTGCAAGAACAGAATCTGTGTTTTCTCTTATAAACAAAGGCTCCTTGAAAGAATAGAAGCTGTCTATTTCGTCATTTTCCTTTGCCGCAGCTATGAGAGTACCGACAGCATAGGGCAAAAAGGTTGACCTGCCGTGCAAATAATTTATCTGTGCCAAGTAAATATTTTTCTTCATTTTTTCACCTTAATACAGTTATTATAAAATAGTTTTTCCGAATCATTTAAGTCCCACAGGCATAGGTCTTTTTTTGGCTGTGAACTCCTTGGCGGTGATTTTTATAACACTGACCATTGACACCATTTTGTCTTCGAAGATAAAGTCCTTGCCTGTCTGTGTTTTCATCAGCTTTGACATAGCATCCTTTTTGGCTTCAACATCTTCAAGAATTTCTGCCGTTCCAAGACCCATTACACTGGCATATGTGGTGCCGTACTGGCATGCGTATTTGCCCTCGAATGGAATGACATCACATTCCATTTCGAAAAACACTTTAGGATTTTTCTTCATTATATCGATTTTTCTGCCCACAGTTGCACCGTGCAGATAAAGACAGAGCTCGCCGTCGCTTAGGGTGTAGCCATAGTTCATCGGCACAACATAAGGCTCGTCACCGTCTATCATGCCCACGTGGACTATCATTGATTTATCGAGAATTTCTTTAATTTCAGCAATATCTGTTACTTCACGTTCGCGTCTTGTTATACCTTGTTTCATTTTAATTTCCTCTATTCTATCTTAAAATTAATGTGTTAAAAGCAGCATTGCCACAAACAGCAGAAATTGCAGTTGCGATATATATCGCTCCGTAGGACATGCCAAGAGGATTTGAGCCGTCACCAAAGGGTTCGGCAAACATATTGGCGTTGACCCTAAAAATATATACCATAGCAAAGAATGTGGTCATGCCTGCAATAAACTATATTTGCACTGTTGTGCCACGTTCTTTAAGTTTAAAAATCTTTCCATTTTTCACGAATTCCTTTTGTTATTCCCCTCTCAGCAAGAAAGGTTTTATGCTTGTAATCAGCGACTTTTTATCATCACTGCTTGATATCATATTTTTTTGAAAGCCTGCTCATGGCCTCTTCTCTGGTGATTTTTCCTGTGTTGCAGTCGATCATCACCTGAACATCCTTATCCTTCAGGTCATAGAACAGCCATGTGATATATGCCAGCAGACCGCCTATTGCCGGGATAAGCATAAAGATAATCCAAAGCATATTCAGCGCGTGAGGTGTCTGTGTAACACCGCTTTGCTCAAGCTCCTGGAATGAGCCCACCTCAACAACCTTCCAGCCGACAGAATCAAGACCGAGAATAAACAGTCCCAGTGCGCCTGAAACAGAGCCGGTAAGTTTTGCCATAAAGGTCTGGACTGCAAAGGTTATGCCCTTTGCCTCAGTACCGCTTTTGAAACGGCCGTATTCTGCACAGTCAGGTGTAAACATAAACATTTCAAGTGAAATCACAGCCAGAGGAACAGAACGGATAGTGAACATTATAATATAAACCACCACGTTGCCGTAGCCTATAGCCCAGGTGATAATGCTGAGCACAACATAAAGCAGCAGGCAAACCTGATTTACCTTCATCTTATCAAATCTGCGGATAAGCTTCGGCAGCAGCAGTGCGATAATAAGCTGAGGTACTGTTCCGATTGCACCCACAACGAGCGAGAACAGTGCACTGTGGAACAGGTAATATGAAACATAAAGAGTGAATGCGTTGCCGATATTCAGTGCAGAATAGAAGAAAATTCCCACATAATATATCAGCAGATATTTGTTTTTAAACAGGTATGAAAACATTCGTCTGATGGTGAAGGTTTCTTCTGCCTCAGCATGAAAGCGCTCCTTAAGCTTAAAGGATGCAGGCAGCATCAGAGCAAATGCCATAACACAGATTATAACTGTTATCATGCCGTAATTCATGCCGACCTTTTCACTGATAAGCACTGTTGACAAGGTTGAGGTTACACCAACACCTGCATAGGTTGCTATGCTCTTATAAGACTGAATTGTGTTTCTTTCGTCGATGCTCTGACTCATAGATGTCAGTATGCCGAAAATGGGCACATCGCACAGAGTGTAAGCAGTATCCCAGAGCATATAAGCCACAGCAAACCAGACCAGCTTGACCGTCTGCGATGAATCTGAAGGGATAACGAAAGTCAGTATTGTTGTGATGGGAATAAGCATTGTTGAAAGGCGTATCCAGGGCAGATATTTCTTTTTGCTCCTGAATTTCACAGAGTCAAATATCACGCCGAATAATGTGTCATTCACAGCATCCCATATTTTAACAATCAGCATAACCGTTGCTGACTTTATGGGGTCAATGCCTAAAAACAAAAGATAAGTTGTCAGACACACATTGAAAAGTGTGTAAATCATATTCTGACCTGCAAAATATGAATAATAGCTCATTCTTTCAGCAGGCTCTGTTGACCAGCCCTCTCCTGCTGCAAAAAGATTTTTAACCTTTGAAACGATTCCCATATTTTCTCCTCCTGTTTATATTAATCATTCTTTATTCAGCCGTTGGGACAAAAGCACAACCGATTCCACATGGGTGGTAGCAATGGAATCGCTAACATAGGTTGTCGGAAACATATCCACCCTGTCTGTTGTAGGGAACTTATCCACTACAATATCAGTTTTCTTACCAAATCTTAATTACCTATTTCAGCCCATTAATCTCTTTTTGCAGATTTGATAAAAATCTTCCTGCATGTGCTCCATCCATTTGCGTATGGTGGAATTGAAATGAAATTGGCAATTCGTATCTAAATAATTTCTTTCTATACTTTCCCCAGAACATAAATGGATTGTTGAAAATACCGCTATTCATACCAACAACACCATCAATTTCCGTATCAATAATTGCTGATGTGCCAATAACCATGCTATCTTCAGACAAATCTCTGTCTTGGCAAGTTTGGGCAACCTGTGCTGTGTATCTCAAATACTCATGATTAAAAGCAATTAAATCATCTATCTGCATAATATCGCAGGAACTCACTTCATCATTCTTATTCTTCACAATCGTATTTACTGCAATTGTGTCATACTGTACAAGTTTATCACCGACCGGAAGTACATAAAATTCTTTTACACTTACAGCCGCTTTTCCAATGCAATAATCCAGAAGCATATTGAACTTCAAATTCTTTTTCTTACTGACTTTTACCAAATTGGTTACATCCAAAGTCTTAAAAAGGGTAACCATCGGATTTGGCGCTTTCATCCAAAGTTCATACGCCATATTTCTTGTTGTATCTTTTGGGTGAATTTCTTTCGCCATAATCTCCTCCTAATGTTATTTTCTCGACAGCAGACAGACTGTCTC
>JAZNUW010000069.1:0-3537 GCA_045592465.1 Acutalibacteraceae bacterium
TCAGGTCGAAGAAGCTGTTACTCTTGCTAAAAGCTGTGGCATTGATAATATCTCTCTTGACATAATGCTCGGCGTACCCTTTCAGACAATGGAAAGTCTTGATGAAAGCATAGATTATCTGCTTTCGGCAGATATAAAACACATAAGTGCCTATATGCTTAAAATTGAAGAGGGGACTCCTTTTAATAAAATGAAGGAAAACCTGGCTCTGGCTGATGAGGATGCAGTATGTGATATGTATCTGCACACTGTGAAAAGGCTTTCTCAGGGAGGCTTTAATCAGTATGAAATTTCAAATTTTTCAAAAGAAGGCTTTGAAAGCAGACACAATCTTAGATATTGGCACTGTGAGGAATATCTGGGTATCGGACCGTCTGCACATTCCTTCATTGGCGGCAAGAGATATTACTACACGCGGGATTTCGACGCGTTCCTTAAGGGCGAAGACTGGATTTTCGACTGTGACGGCGGCGATCCGGAGGAATATATAATGCTTGCGCTGCGTTTGAGCGAAGGTCTGATTTTCGGGGAATACGAAAGAAAATTCGGAAAAGAAATTGATGAAGTTATAATAAAAAAAGCAGAAAAACTCAGTCAGACAGGTCTGCTGACATTGACGAATGAGAGAATCAGCCTGACTACAGAAGGCTTTCTGCTTTCAAACACTGTTATAGGGGAGTTGATATTATGAAGCCATACGGTCTTGTTTTAGCAGGTGGCGGCGGTAAAGGTGCATATCAGATCGGTGCATGGAAAGCACTTATTGAAATGGGCATAACATTTGAAGCTGTTGCCGGTGCATCAATCGGTGCAATCAACGGTGCTTTTATTGCGAGTGGTGATTATGAAAAAGCCAGTGAATTCTGGCACAATATTTCTGTTGATAAGGGTGTTAAATTTGCAAAAGACCTGCCCGACAGTGAAAATCTCTTTTCAAGAAAAAACTGGGGCGTACTCTTCAGAGAATTTGTTAAAAATAAAGGCATAGATGCCTCTCCTGCAGAGGAGTTTGTTGCAAGCTATATAGACGAAAACAAAGTCAGAGAAAGCGGAATTGCCCTTGGCATAATTGCCGTGCAGATGACTCAGGGTGTGGTGCCCAGAGAAATCTTCATTCACGAGATTCCTGACGGTCAGCTTGTGGACTATCTTCTGGCATCGGCTAATATTCCTCTTGCAACAAATATCGGCCCTGAGGGTGAAAAATTCCTTGACGGCGGAGCGTATGACAACACGCCTCTTATGACACTTAAGAAAAGAGGCTATAACCGTCTTATTATCGTTGACATATCCAACATCAAGGGCTTTGCTCATAATCTCAATTACCTCAACAGTGAGGTTGTGCACATCAGGCCTTATGACATTGATGATCTGGGTGTAACCTTTGATTTTGATGATGAAATAATAGACAGAAGAATTAAGCTCGGTTATCTTGACACAAGAAAGGCATTCTCCTATATTCTCGGCAACATCTATTATTTTGAGCCTGAAACCTTCAGGGTTATGGTTAAAAGGTACTCTGCCGATACGGTTTTGGAGCTTGAGCAGGTGGCACATCTGCTTGGTGTGGAAATGGCAAAGATTTATGATGAAAATGAGTTTATTGCTGTTGTCAAGGCAGAATATGAAAAAGAGCTTATACTTCAGAAAGAGCGCGAAGAAGCTCTTGAGCAGGAGAAGGACGGACTTATGCTTCACCTTAAAAAGAGGTTTATGGAAAGAAAAAGCTTTGAGGATTATCCTCTTGCAGTTGAGCTGTTTGAAAGCCTCAATCCTGCTTTGAGCACAAAGATCCCGACAATAATTGCACCATGAGAAAAGTTATAACAGCTACACTGAATTCTAAATATATTCATTCCTCGCTTGCACCGTGGTGTATTTACACTGCTTGTAAAAGCGCGGGCGTGAATTGTGATATAAGTGTTGTCGAGGGCACAATTAATGAAGATATAACTCAGGTTTATAAGAGAATAACAGATAAAGAGCCTGAAATAGTAGCATTTTCCTGTTATTTATGGAATATTGAAAAGACACTTATTCTTGCTGAAAAGCTGAAAAAAGACGGCTGCATAATTATTTTAGGCGGTCCTGAGGTTTCTTATCGTCAGAAGGATATTCTTGAAAAATATAGCTTTGTTGACTATGTGATAAACGGTGAAGGTGAAAACACAGTGCCACCGCTTCTTGAAGCAATAGCTCAATGTGGCTGTGCCGAAGTCAAGGGTGTAGCTTTCAGACGCGGAGATGAAATTATAGTGTCTGAAAACGATTTTGTTGACACCGAAAAAACAGTGTCACCTTATTGTGAGGAATATTTTCAAAGTCTTTCAGGCAGAATTGCTTATATAGAAAGCAGCAGAGGATGTCCCTTCAGTTGTGCCTTCTGTCTTTCAGGCAGATGCGGAAAGGTGAGATTTATGCCCTTGGAAAGAGTGAAAGACGAGATGCTACTTCTCTCTTCTATGGGGGCTGTAACAATTAAATTTGTTGACCGTACCTTTAACTGCAACAGCAGACGTGCAGCAGAAATATTAAGCTTTATCAAAGACGAATATGGCAGAAAAATTCCTTTTGGCGTGTGCTTTCATTTTGAAATTGCAGCGGACATTCTCACTGAAGAGCTGTTTGATATAATAGAAAAACTGCCAAAGGGTGCGGTGCAGTTTGAGGTGGGAATTCAGTCCTTTAACGAAAACACACTCAGAAAAATTAACCGAAAAACTAATACTGACAAGGTTGAAGCAAATGTGAGAAGACTGCTTTCTTTCGGTAACTGTCACATTCACATTGACCTGATTGCAGGTCTGCCCGAAGAAGACTATGAAAGCTTCAGAAACGGCTTTGACAGAGCCTACAGAATAGGTGCAAATATGCTTCAGCTGGGCTTTCTTAAAATACTCCACGGCTCACCTATGGGTGAACACAGAGAAGAGTTTCCCTGTGTTCATAGTGATAAGCCGCCTTATGAGATTATTTCTACACCTTATATAAGTGAAAATGAGCTGAAGCTTCTGCATATATGCGAAAATGAACTCGAAAGACTTTATAATAGCGGCAGATTTTCACGCACACTTGACTATGTCATAAGATTTATTCCGCCTTTTGATTTGTTTATTGGTTTTGGTGAGTTTTTACAGCAAAAGGAAGAAAAGGGGAGTATCCCTCTTGACAGATATACCTGCCTTGCCTATGAATATTTTTCTCTTATAAGAGGCGTGGATAAAAAAAGGCTGCGAGATCTGATGCTTCTTGACAGAATTTCCACTAATAATTCGGATATTATTCCATCTTGTCTGAAGGTTAAAGATGACAGACTGAAAAAGCTGAAAAGATATCTTGGTGAAACTGCAAAAAAAGGTGCAGCAAGAAGTGTGGGTATACTTTACAGTGAAAACAGAGGCGTTTTCTGCGACTACAGTGAGGATAAAGACCCGATAACTGCGCAGTGGCAAATAAGAGATATAGATTTATAATTACATCGGCAAAACTCCGTCCTGCAAGGACGCAGATTTGCTTTGGGGGGGGGGGGGAACAACG
>JAZNUW010000070.1:0-2925 GCA_045592465.1 Acutalibacteraceae bacterium
AAGCCTTTTTTACCCAGATAAGCAACTCTTATTGCTTCAAGGTCTGCAGAATTTTCTGCTTTTGCAAGTTCACTGAGGAACTGCTCTTTGATTGCAGCAATCTTGTTATCCATAATAAACCTCCATATAAAATAAAAATCGCCTCAATAAATTGAGACGAAAAAATTCCGTGGTACGACTCAAATTGCAAGGCCTATTCAGTACCCTGCCGCTTTAGCCTGCTTTAATGCAGCAATTACATCCTGCTTTTCACAGGCGGCTCGTGAGGCGAAATTCATCTTCGGGGACAATAGGATTATTTCAGCTTGCTAATCCCTCTCTGGAAAGTCTTTGCCGCAGACTACTGTTTTCTCAGTCATAGCTTTTAAACGATATTGCATAGATTATACTCCAGAACAAAAAATATGTCAAGAGAAAAAAGTACAATTGAGATAAAGTTTATATAAAGGAGTAGGCTTCATTGCCGTTTAAGTGTGGGAGTTAATCCCCTGTATCGGCTTTGCCGATGTCTCCCTTGGAAGGGAGACGGCTGACGATTGTCTGAAGTCAGCGGCAGAGACGGGGGCTCCACTGCCGAACTGCGTTCGGCACCGTGGCGCTGCCACGCAAAATCGCGGTGCGATTTTGGTGGAGCCGCCGCAACACACCTCTTCATCAGACTGAAACCAAGGGGCGACGTTCCCGTCGCCCCAGCAGCTTATTTAATTATGATAGTAAATCCGTCTTCAAAGCTTCCGTTAAGAATTGCATAATAAACTCCGCCGAACTGAGCACTGATTTTCACACTGTTTTTCACTTTGTAAACATTATCTTCCCAGTCATAAACCTCAGCCGTAACGGTAAGGCTACCCAGTCTTGATTCGTCATATATATTCGCTGAAAGATTTTTTGACTCAAGCCAGATATTCATATCAACTGTTTCAACGGAAGGTATACCGCCTATATTGATTCCGGAATCCTCCACAAAACCGTGTGCACTCATATCGTCAGATTCTTCACAATAAAGAGCGATCTTCTTAATTTTGTCATTGCTGACATTAAAAAGCTTTATCATTGCAGTTGACTTGGCATCATAATACATATTATCTTTGTCATTCTGCTGCACATAGGGCATATCGGCAAGTCCCGTCATTTTCATCAGCTTCTGCAATTCACTTATATCCTCATAGCATTTGCCTATATCATCGCCGAAAAACTCACTTGCCTGCTGCCTTGTTATTGTCAGCTTGCATTCTTTGTTTTCGCCATCTGAATTGAATATTTCATACTCAAAGGTCACTGCACCAAGGTTGCCGATTACGCCTAAAATCGCATAGGCGTATTTTCTCATAAGAGCTTCCTTTTCCTTCACCTGCTTAGGCAAAAATTCATAAGAAAGCATCATTGTCCACTCATAAGGCTCTTTTGATGACTGCAATTTATTGGTGTGAGAGCCAAGATAGTTATATACACCCAAGGCAGACGCCGTACTGCTGTTAGTAGGCATATCACCCATATAAGGATGCTTTGTGTTAAAGGTTTCCCATGTTATATCGGAAATGTACTCCCCGTCCTTCCACAGAATCTTATTGAGAATTTTGAGTATCTTTACAGAGCCGGGTCTTTCGGGAGTATATTCCCAGGTATATGTTTTACTGTTTCCGAAAGGACTTCTTTTCTTGCCTCTTATGTCAAGTCCTACCTCACCAAAGCCGAATTCTTCTCTGACGACATCAGTTATTACTATCTCGTTGCTGATGGGTATCATTGTCATTTTAAAGGTTCTTCCGTCAAATTCAAGGTCATAGTATATGTCCCTTTCGAAAAGTCGTTCACTTTCCATATAGGGAATGGTGCAAACAGCAATTGCCGCTATAAGAATTATAGCCAGCACACCCGAAATAACATTTCGGATATTTTTTCTTCTGTTCTTTTTAAGAAAGTCTATCTCTTTCTTTTCTGCCTCAATTCTTTCCTCACTGCAGGGCGCTTTCATATTTTCAAGCTTAAGCTTGCATTTGCTGCAGCCTGCAATATGCTCACGCAAGGCGCCGTTTGTCACTTCACTTGTCAGACCGTCTATGTATGAAGGCATAAGGTCCTCAACCAATTCACATGTAAGATTATTTTTCATAGTCCTCAGTCTCCTTTCTCAGTTTTTCTTTGCCTCTATAGAATGTTACTCTTGCCCAGTTTTCGCTTTTGCCGAGAATGTCACCTATTTCCCTGAAGGACAGGCTGCCGAATATTCTCAGATACAGAATTTCACGGTAAGGCTCAGGACATAAATGCAGCCGTCTGAGAAGCTCAACCCGGTTTTCATATGCTATGGCATCTTCTTCAGCCGAGGGTACTGTGGTATCATGAGCTTCAAGTTCTGCGGCTTTCGGGTGCTTTCTCTGATAAGCGAGAAACTGATTTTTCGCTATAGCACAAAGCCAGGTGGATATATGACATGAGCCGTCAAAGCGCTTAATGCTTTTAATCGCCTGATAAAAGGTTTCCTGAGTCAGCTCTTCGGCTAAATCGTCATTCCTGCAAAGACTCAGCAGATATTTATAAACCGTTAGGGCATAGCTCTGATATATGTCATCCATTGACTGCATTTATCTCATCTCCTTTCCTGTTTTTCTATATGTTAATGACTGAATACTCCGTTTTGTTACAGATTTTTTCACTTTTTTATTATATATCACAGCTAAAGCTTGCGCAATAGACCAAAACTGAATATTTGTAACATAAGTTTGACTTATTCCGTTTAGTATGTTACAATATAACTTAATATTGTTTGAATTTTGCTATATTAAAAAAATATTAATCGGAGATGAAAAAATGAGTAAATACCGTTGGATGAAGGTTGACACAGCATCCATTATGTTCACTTGCCTGAGCTCAAAAAAATGGGGCAGAAGCTTCCGTATGGCAGCAGTTTTCAAAGACGAAGAA
>JAZNUW010000071.1:0-1715 GCA_045592465.1 Acutalibacteraceae bacterium
AAACCGTTCCCTGACTTTTATCCTTTTAAAATGTTCGTATGCTTATAATCTGCCTTTATGTAGGGATTTTGCCTTGACAAATTGTTGTCACCGTGATATACTACATCCACAATAAAACATTGTTGCATAAACAGCAACAAACTTACTGCCACCGGGTAGGAATGCTTGCATTCATGTCATATCGTTAGGTCTTTGAAGATATGGCTTGAGTGCTTTATTTTTTTGGAGGAACTATGAATATAATTTCATCGATTAAAAATCTGACACGTTTTGAGAAGTGTCTCTGGGCCTTTTCCTTTGTTGGCATCTGCGTGTGTTATGCCCTCACGCCCGATAAAAGTCTGCTTAGCCTGACTGCCTCACTCGTAGGTGTCACGGCGCTGATTTTTGTTGCCAAGGGAGATGTCGTGGGGCAGGCACTGTCGGTGGTTTTTGCCCTGTTTTATGCTCTGGTTTCATGGCGGATGCGCTACTACGGTGAGATAATCACTTACCTTTGCATGACCGCACCGATTGCCCTTATGAGCGTGATTACCTGGCTTCGCAATCCTTACAGTGAGCACGAGGTCAGAGTACGCACCCTAAAGCTTCGTGGCTGGACAGCTCTTACCTGCCTTGCGGGTCTTGTGACGGTGGTGTTTTATTTTATACTTGACTATTTTGACACCCCGAATATTGTTTTCAGTACCCTTTCGGTTTTCACAAGCTTTATGGCTTCGGGCCTTACAATGCTCAGAAGTGAATATTACGGCTTCTGGTACGGGCTTAACGATATTGTGCTGATAGTGCTGTGGGTGCTCGCAAGCATCAAGGATGTTTCTTATGCGCCTATGGTAGCGTGCTTTGGCATTTTCCTTATAAATGATGCTTACGGATTTATAAACTGGCAGAGAATAAAGAAAAGACAAAAATCCAATTAAGTGTTGATTTTTTAATTATACTGTTGTATAATTGTGGAAAGTCGCCGAAGGGCGTAAAAACATATCCAAAAGGAGATATTAAAATGGCAAAGTTAAAAGACATCGACAACAAAGCAGCAGAAAAAGGCTCGCTTCTTACAACTATCTGGCAGTTCGTTAAGTTCATCGTTGTAAGCCTTCTTGCAATGCTTGTTCAGGTAACCCTGACAAACCTTATTCCTCTCATTCCTGCAATTCAGGAAATGTATGCAACTGAATTCAATTTATGGGTTCTCAGCTATCCTGTAAACTTTGATGAAGCAGGTGCTGTAATCTCAGGTGGTCTTGGTTATTGCATCGCTTTTAATGTGGCAAATATTATTGCACAGATTGTTGCTTTCTTTGTTAATAAAGAAAAGACCTTCAATTCAGGTGCCAATGTTGCTGTTACACTTCCGATTTATATAGTATTTACAATCGCTCTTATTTTCTTCTCAGCATGGCTTTCACCCACACTCAACACCCTTTTCCTCGGCTTTGGTTGGGCTGAAGCACTTGCTCGTAATGCTGCAATGATGATTTGCTCAGCTTTACAGTTCTTCCTTTACTTCCCTGTTGATAAGATTCTCTTCCACAAACCCAAGGAAGAAAAGGCTGAATAATTTTAAAAAATAAAAGTGCCTTTATCAAAACGATAAAGGCACACTTTTTAGGCAATTTCTTCAAATTCTCCGTCGGTGAATCTGAAAAGGTGATAGGGCTTGCCGGTTTCTATGCATTTATTGATAACATAAGTGCTGCCGCGGCTCTTGCCGT
>JAZNUW010000072.1:0-9933 GCA_045592465.1 Acutalibacteraceae bacterium
CTTTATAAAGAGGAAAAGCCTTCAGTCTGGGCAGCATGGGGTACCATCGTTGAAATGCGCCCCTACCTTAAAGCCTGCCTTCGTGAGATGGTGGATATTTCATATAAATATGAGGCGCGCTGGTTCTCTTCAGGCGCAATATCAAAGAAGGGACATCCTCACCACCCTCTTTATCTCAAGAAAGACAGTACCCTCGATTATTTTGATATGGAAAAGTATCTTGCCATATTGGATTAAATTGTTGACTTGAAGCAAAAAAGGGATTATAATTGAAACAATAGGTGCAAAGCACCGTGAGTTGAGAAAGCGGAGGAAACACAAATGGCTTATTTGACAGACATTGAAATTGCACAGCAGTGCGAAATGAAACACATCACCGAAATTGCAAAGAAAGCAGATGTTCTTCAGTACATCGAGCAGTATGGCAATTATAAGGCAAAGATTGACCTTTCACTTCTGAATGATGCAAAAGATAAGGCAGACGGAAAGCTTGTTCTTGTTACAGCTATCACTCCCACACCTGCAGGCGAAGGCAAAACAACCACCACAATCGGTCTTGCAGACGGCATGAGCCGCATCGGCAAAAAGGTAACTGTTGCTCTTCGTGAGCCCTCACTCGGTCCCGTATTCGGTGTCAAGGGCGGCGCAGCAGGCGGCGGTTATGCTCAGGTTGTGCCTATGGAAGATATCAACCTTCATTTCACAGGTGACTTCCATGCTATCACAAGTGCAAACAATCTTCTTGCTGCTATGATAGATAACCACATCCAGCAGGGCAACCAGCTGGGCATCGACGTGCGCAGAATCACATGGAAGCGCTGCGTTGATATGAATGACAGACAGCTCCGTTTCATCACAGACGGTCTTGGCGGCAAAATTAACGGTACACCCCGTGAAGACGGCTTTGACATCACTGTTGCAAGTGAGGTTATGGCTGTGCTCTGCCTTGCTTCTTCAATCACCGACCTTAAGGAAAGACTTTCACGCATCGTTATCGGCTATAACTTCAAGGATGAGCCTGTTACCTGCGGTGAAATAGGTGCAGCAGGCGCTATGACAGCTCTTCTCAAGGATGCTCTCAAGCCTAACCTTGTGCAGACTCTTGAAGGCACACCCGCATTCGTACACGGCGGACCCTTTGCAAATATTGCTCACGGCTGTAACTCAGTTATCGCCACAAAAACTGCTCTTAAAATGGGCGATTACGCTATCACAGAGGCAGGCTTCGGCGCTGACCTTGGTGCAGAGAAATTCCTCGATATCAAGTGCCGTATGGCAGGTCTTAAGCCTTCAGCAGTTGTTATGGTTGCAACTATCCGCGCTCTTAAGATGCACGGCGGTCTTGCAAAGACTCAGCTTGGCGAAGAAAACCTCGAAGCTCTCGAAGGCGGCATCCCCAACCTTCTCAGACACGTTTCAAACATCAAGAATGTCTATAAGCTCCCCTGCGTTGTTGCAGTTAACCGTTTCCCCACAGACACAGACAAGGAAATCGAGTTTGTTATTGAAAAGTGCAAGGCTCTGGGCGTAAACGTATGCCTTTCAACTGTATGGGCTGACGGCGGCAAGGGCGGCGAAGAGCTGGCTAAGGAGGTTGTTCGTCTTTGTGAAGAAGAGGACAACTCAGGCTTCACATTCTCATATAACACAGAAGACTCCATTGAGCAGAAAATCAAGGATATCGTTACCAAGGTTTACGGCGGTGATGATGTTGCTTTCCTGCCTGCAGCTAAAAAGCAGATTGCAAAGCTCACTGATATGGGCTACGGCAACCTTCCCATCTGCGTTGCAAAAACACAGTACAGCTTCTCAGACGATCCCACAAAGCTTGGTGCTCCCGAAGGCTTCACAGTAACTGTCAGAAACGTGAAGGTCAGCGCAGGTGCAGGCTTCATCGTTGTGCTCACAGGCGACATTATGACAATGCCCGGTCTGCCTAAGGTGCCTGCAGCTATGAAGATTGACGTTGACGAAAACGGCAAGATTACCGGCTTATTCTAATTATGAATTAAGACAGCCCGATGGGCTGTCTTTTTTGCAGCTTCTGCAAGAGGCGGGCGGCTCCATTAAAATCGTGGTGCGATTTTACAGCGGCTGCGCCGCTGAGCCGAACGCAGTTCGGCTATGGAGCCGCCGCCCACCTGTTCATCAAAATAAAAAAGCGACTCATAACGAGTCGCTTTAATTCTTTTTTATCTGTCTGCGTTGAGCATCTTGAAAATCTTTTTGTTTGCGCCGTAGATTTCCTTATATACTGCGAAGTTCTTATCATAAACAGCCTTGTCAGCCTTGTTGGGAGTGAAGGATTTTTCTGCCTTGATAAGCTTGCCTGCATCAGCAGTTGAATCAATAACACCAAGACCGACTGCAACCATAACTGCAGCACCTACAGAGCCTACGTTCTGAGGACTTGCAACAACCTCAACCTTCTTGCCTGTGCAGTCTGCAAGAATCTGGCTTGTGCTGTCATTGAGAGCACCGCCGCCGACAAAACGGATTGTGTCTGATGTCTTTGTTTTCTTATCCTGAGTTTCAAGCATCCATCTCAGGTGCATGCAAACACCTTCAACAACGGCACGGATCATTTCGCTCTTGCCTGTTTCAATACTTAAGTTAAAGAACATACCTCTTGCGTTGGGATCCTCAAAGGGACAGCGGTTACCGTGAAGCCAAGGTGTGAAGATAACACCGTCACAGCCTGCAGGTACCTTTTCGATTACACTTGAAAGGTACTGATAAAGGTTGGTGTATTCGCTTTCCATATCCTCAGCAACGTGAGTTTTCTTAAGGTAAATGCCGATTTCATCAAGAGCAAGGTGATTCTTAACCCATTCAAGGCACTTGCCTGCAGTTTCAAGCTCTGCAAAGTAGTTGTAAAGGCCGGGCTGTGCGCCAACGATAGCAGCAATCATAGCTGAAGCGTCAACGATGCTCTTATCAACAACAGTTGAAACCCAACCTGATGTGCCCATATAAACGTGGGTGTCGCCATTCTTTGTTGCGCCTGCACCAACACCGATAAGTGATGCGTCCATACCGCCACCGTAAACTGCAGTTCCGGGCTTAAGGCCTAATTCTTCAGCAGCCTTTGCTGTAACCTCACCTGCTTTGTCTGTGCATTTGATAAGCTTTGCAAGGTGATTCATATCAACCTTGAGCATCTTTGCAATCTGGGGGCTCCAGCACTTTTTGTTGATGTCAAACAGAAGAGTACCGAAAGCGGAGTCCTCTGTCATAACGAATTCGCCTGTCATTCTTGCAATAAGAGCTTCCTTAACATCAAGCCATTTATGTACTCTTGCGAAAACCTCAGGCTCGTTCTTTCTGACCCAGTTATATTTATAAACGGGGTCCTTAACGCTTGCAGCAACAGCGCCTGTTTTCTGCAGTGAAATAAGAAGCTTGGGAATATTGGCACCTGCAATCTGGGGGCCGTAAGCCATAAGCTCCTTGAGCTCTTCTCTTGCTCTCTGATCCATATAGCTCATAGCGCGTCTAACGTGTCTGCCTTCCTTATCAACGAGCACAAGACCCTGGGCCTGTGAGCAGAATGATATACCGTCAACCATATCGGGAGTGACATCAGTCTTTGCAAAAAGCTCCTTTGTTGTTTTGCACATGGCAGCCCACCATTCATCGGGGTCCTGCTCTGCACCGCCGCCGGGCAGCACATAAAGCTCATAGCCTTCAATTGCATCAGCAACAAGTTTGATTGACTTGTCAATCTCAAAAAGACAAGTTTTAACACCGGTTGTTCCGATATCATAAGCAAGTGCGTACTTCATATTTTCTACATTCCTTTCAGGATTTGATTTTTTATTTATCTGAAGCAGCGTCCATTTTAAGAGCCGCTTTAATAAAACGTAGTATGTTTTCTATAGCGAATTCATCTTTTTGAAAAATGTCATCGCCTGCGTAGATTTTATATCTTTCGCAGTAATAATCGCAGGCATATGAAAACTGGATATTCATCAGCAGGTTATCAACCAGAAATGCTGCCATACCCGGGTCAATATCCGTTCTGATTTCACCTGCAACCTGACCTTGTATTATAGTTTTCTTATATGCCTCAGCAGTGATTTCTTCCATATCCTTAGCGATTTTCTCTGCCAGGTCGGAATTGCTTTCATTGGTGCAGACATTATAAAGCTTGATAAGAATACTGTTTCTGCGTGAATACTCAATTGCTATGCGCATGAGCTTTTCAAGGCGTACCATAACATCCTCATCAGAATTGACAACAGATTCCACCACGACCTCAAGATTTGAAATGCCGTAATGAACGCTTGTCATAAACAGGTCTGTTTTCGTGTCGAAATATTTATAAAGAGAGCCGACACTGACCTGAGCCTTTTTTGCAATTGTGTTTATGTTGGCATTATCAAAGCCGTGCACTGCAAACTCAGTTGCCGCAACAGAAAGAATCTTCTGTCGCTTTTCCTCAGGGATATTCATAAAGGTGGGTTTATAGTATACTGTCTGAGAGCCCATAAAATAACTCCGTTCAAGATAATCTCATTATATTTTACCAATTTATTAAGAAAAATGCAAGTATAAAATCTAAGCTCAAAACTATGCACTTTGCATAAAACCCATCACCGCTGAGCTTCGTCGCCATTACTCTCAACAAAAAAATAAAAGGACCTGCTTTAAGCAAGTCCTTCTTTCTGGAGCGGATGACGAGGCTCGAACTCGCTACCTCCACCTTGGCAAGGTGGCGCTCTACCAGATGAGCTACATCCGCATATTTGGTGCCTCCGGTCGGAATCGAACCAACGACACGTGGATTTTCAGTCCACTGCTCTACCAACTGAGCTACAGAGGCAAATCGAGAACTCTGTTGAATCCTCTAAATGGCGACCCGGAACGGGCTCGAACCGTCGACCTCTAGCGTGACAGGCTAGCGTTCTAACCAACTGAACTACCGGGCCATTTATGGTGGGAACAACAGGGCTCGAACCTGTGACCCTCTGCTTGTAAGGCAGATGCTCTCCCAGCTGAGCTATGCTCCCACATCTGCTGTTTGAGATGTCTCTCTCACAGCGACTCGTATACTATACAACAAAAATGTTTTTTTGTCAACACTTTTTTGAAAGTTTTTTTATTTTTTTGCTAAAAATTTTTCAGCTTAATTCTTAGCCAATTTTCTTATGTCTGCAGGAGTGAAAACATATTTCTTATCACAGAACTGACAGCACACTTCTGTTTCGCCTTCCTCAGCCATGGCAAGAAGCTCTTCTCTGCCTGTGCTGATAAGAGCAGCCTCCACTCTCTCTTTTGAGCAGTAGCATTTATATTCGGGCTCACTGCCGTCGAGTATGTCAAGCTCAAAATATTTAAGCGCGTGTCTGCAGATTTCCTCAGGTGTCATACCCCTGTCAATAAGAGTTGAAATAGGCTCAAGACCTTCAATGCTCTTTTCAACTAAATCTATGGTGTCATCCATAGCTGTGGGCAGAAGCTGAATTATAAATCCGCCCGCTGCCTTGATTGAAAGGTCGGGATTGACCAGTACACCAAGAGCGCAGACAGAGGGTGTCTGCTGACTGATTGAAAAGTATGCAGTCACGTCCTCGGCAATTTCACCGCTGACAATGGGAGTCTGACCCACATAGGGCTCCTTCATGCCAAGGTCTTTGATTACGGTCAGAAATCCGTCCTTGCCCACTGCTCCTGCAACGTCAAGCTTGCCCTTTGCGTTGAGGGGAATTTCAACAACACTTTCCTGCACATAGCCTCTGACGTTGCCGTGTGAATCGGAAACTGCAAGCACTGTGCCTGCAGGGCCGCCGCCGTTAAGTCTGAGAGTAACGCTGTCTTTTTCACTCTTGAGTGCGCAGCCCATAAGAGATGCTGCTGTGAGAAGTCTGCCCAGAGTTGCTGAGCATACAGCTGATGTGCCGTGAATTTCCTGTGCCTTATTGACTATATCGGTTGAATCAACGGCCATAATTGTGAGTGTGCCGTCCTGAGAAATGCATCTTACTGATTTACCCATAGTTAGTCCTTTCTGTATATAAACATTATCTGACTTAGCGGAATAAATCTGATTTCATATCGTAATTCCGCAGTCATAATTCCTGATTATTACTGTGTGCCGTGTTTCTTTGCAACGAAAACTGCTCTTTGTGTGTCTTTGCCGACCGGATTTTTTGTCAGCTCCTCATATATGCCCATAACCTCAAATTTATATAATTCAAGCCACTGCTTTATATCCTCAAGAGCATATCCCTTTTCTGCAAATTCTTCGCAATATCTGTAATAGGTTTCTTCATCTTCCTCGTCTTTTTCAAATATATCAAGCATAACCCTTGTCAGCAGATTTTCATCGGTACTGTTCTGCCACACGCAATAGACATCGTCCATATCATAAACAAAGGTATTATCGCCTAAAACCTCTTTGTGCTTATAAGGCGTATTCACATCAAAAATGAAAATGCCCTTATCCTCCATAAAAAGAGAAACTCTTCTGAAGATTTCTTTCACCGTTTCTTCGTCTGTGACATGATTGATGCTGTCAAGAGTTGACACCGCAGCATTTATGGTACCAAACAGGTCAAGCTCTTCCATTTTCTGGCAAAGGAAGATTACATCACTGCCCGTTTCCATTTTCTTTTCCTGAGCGATATTGAGCATATCCTCAGACGCATCAACGCCTATAACATCAAAGCCCATATCAGACATAGCAAGGGCAACCGTACCCGTGCCGCATGCCAGGTCAAGCAAAATCCCCTCACCGACTCCGTTTTCGGCAAGGAGACCTCTTATATATGCGCATCTCTCTTCATAATTGACATTTCCGGTGAGGCTGTCATAGTAGTAAGCAAAATCGCCGTAAGATGCCATAGTTTATCAGTCCTCTTTAGCGAAGATTTTTTCATAGCCGCCCTTGCCGAAAGCAAGTGAACGGTTAACACGGCTGATGGTTGCAGTGCTTGCGCCTGTTTCAGCCACGATATCGCTGTAAACTCTTTTTTCTGAGAGCATTTTAGCAACAACAAGTCTCTGAGCTATTGAGGCCAGCTCTGTCTTGGTGCACATATCATCAAGAAGTGCCTCACATTCTTCATATGTTTCAATTTTAAGCAGGGTTTTATAGAGATAGTCAATGTTCTCTAAGGTTTTGTTTCTTTCAGCCATGATAATATTTTCTCCTTTAAATGGCATATTTCCTTGCTATTTTAGCACACTAAACCAAAAAAGTAAAGATGTTTTCACAATTTAAAGTGTTTTTTTATGAGCAATAAGAATCAAAATGCGTGCAGTGGCTTACGGTACCGTAACAGGCATAAAAAATCTGCCCCGAAAAATAACGGAGCAGGCTTTTCTATACTAATATAACACTGTGTATGCCACATCGGGCACATCTGACATAATGCAGTCAGCGCCGATGCTTTTGAGTTTTTCCATAGTTTCGGTGTCGTTTATAGTCCAATATTGAACTGCGATGTTGTGTCTGTGAGCGTAGTTGACAAGTCTTGCAGTTGCAAGGTCGATTATTGCAGCACCCTTGGGAATCTGCAGGGCATCATACTTATAGAAGCTTTCATCTTTTTCGATGCCGAGAAGTGAGTTGAAATAAAAACCCAGAACCTCCATAATTGATGCTGAACGCGCCATATCAGAATAGTTTTCGTCAAGATATTCAGTTACATCTGCATTGAAAGTGCCCACAATAACTCTGTCGAGAAGCTTCATTTTTTTCAGAATATTATATAAGCCGTCTGCAGCCTTCTTGCCCAGCTCGCCGCCGTTTTTGATTTCTATTATATAGTCGAAGGCTCCGTTGCTTTCAAGATATTCCAGCACATCGTCAATTTTTGCCACACGAAGGTTTTCGGGAACAGCCTCACCTCTGAGACCCTTATAGGGTGTTTCGCCCTCATCAGTTTTGAAGCTTTCACCGAAATTAAGGTTGCGAAGCTCCTCATAGGTGTAATTTTCGGGGCGGATATTCTCACAGCCGAAATATTCAACGGCATCTGTTGTTCTGTCCAATGTGCTGTCGTGAAGCACAATAAGCTCATCATCCCCCGTTATGTGAAGGTCAAACTCAAACACGTCAGTTTTAAAGCTTTCAGAATTTATACAGCCCTCAAAGGCCATCATAGTGTTTTCGGGGAATATGCCTGCGCCTGAGCGATGAGCCGAAACCAGAGTTCTGCCATATTCGGTTATATATCTGTTATCGGTGTCATATTCCTCATAGGTGTCCTTCCATTTGTGTGTCATCAGCAGTACCGTGCCCAGAACTGTCAGCATGAGGCAGACTGCTATGGTTTTCATAATGATTTTCAAAACATTTTTCTTTTTCATAAATTTGGTCCTCTTAGCAAAATTTTCTCTACTCTACATCAGCTTCTTTAAATCTGAATGAAATAATTGTTAATTTACATAAAAGAAAATATTAACCTGAATTTAACTGTTTTTATTCTTCAGCGGAATTTTTCTTTTCGTTTTATGTTTTTATCGGAATAATAAAGCCTTTGCGATATGTATTCTGCCCTATGGAAAAAAGTTAAAAAAATATCTGTAAAGCTATTGACATTTACACCGCCTTCTAGTATAATATCCAAGCTGTAAAGTTTAAAGTCTTTACACGCGAGGGAGGAGGATGTAAAAATGGCTAAAAATCTTGACATAATCGTTTTGTTTGATATTTACGGCGATATGCTCACTCAGAAGCAGCAGGATTTTATCAGCTATTATTACAACGATGACCTCTCACTTGCGGAAATAGCCGAAAACGAAGGCATCACAAGACAGGGAGTGCGTGACGCAATAAAGCGCGCCGAAACTCAGCTGCTTGCCTTTGAAGAGCATCTCGGTCTTCACAAACGCCTTGACAAAACAAGAAAAGGCCTTGAAGAGATTTCGGAGCTGACAAAGCTTATCGACGAGATTAACCGCCGCACAATTCTCTCAAGAGAAATTAACGATGCAACGGCAAGAATTTCCGCCCTGACACAAATAATTAGCGAATAAGGTGATTTAATGGCATTTGAAGGTCTTTCAGACAGACTGGAAGCCGCCTTTAAAAAGCTCAGAAGTAAGGGTGCTCTTACAGAAAGCGACGTAAAGGAAGCCATGAGAGAAGTTCGTCTGGCTCTGCTTGAGGCTGACGTTAACTATAAGGTTGCAAAGGACTTCACCAAAACCGTAACAGAACGTGCAATTGGCGCAAAGGTTATGGAAAGTCTGACCCCCTCACAGATGGTTATCAAAATCGTCAATGAGGAGCTCACAAATCTCATGGGCGGCACAAAGTCAAGACTCAACACCGCAAACCATCCTCCCACGGTGGTTATGATGTGCGGTCTTCAGGGTAGCGGTAAAACTACCCACAGTGCAAAGCTTGCTCTTATGCTCAAAAATCAGGGACACAGACCTCTGCTCGTCGGTTGTGACGTTTACAGACCCGCAGCTATCAAGCAGCTTGAGGTTGTTGGTGAAAAAGCAGGTGTGCCTGTTTTCCAGCTGGGTCAGATAGACCCCGTTGAAATTGCAAAAAAGGCAGTGGCTCACGCAAAGGATCACGGCTTCGATTATGTTTTCCTGGACACAGCAGGCCGTCTTCATGTTGACGAGGAGCTGATGACTGAGCTCAAAAACATCAAGAGCGAAGTTCATCCCCACGAAATTATGCTTGTTGTTGACTCAATGACAGGTCAGGATGCGGTAAACGTAGCTACAAGCTTCAATGAAGCACTTGGCATTGGCGGACTTCTTCTGACAAAGCTCGACGGTGATACCCGAGGCGGTGCTGCTCTTTCGGCCAGAGCTGTTACGGGCAAGCCTATCAAGTTCGTCGGTACCGGTGAAAAGCTTGGCGATATCGATGTTTTCCACCCCGACAGAATGGCTTCACGTATTCTCGGCATGGGCGATCTGTTGTCTCTTATCGAAAAAGCAGAGCAGGAGCTTGATGAAAAG
>JAZNUW010000073.1:0-17518 GCA_045592465.1 Acutalibacteraceae bacterium
ATTGACCAATCAATAGGTCTTTCGCATTCTTTATACTTGTTAATCAAAGCAAATCCGGCAAGAATTTCATCAACATAAATAAAATAGGCATATCTACTTTCTTCTGTAAAATAGTTATTCAAATATTTGTAACCGAACAAACCGTTGCTGTTGAATTGTCTTTTATCGTACTGCGAAAACTCATAGTTATATTTTTCAAGAAGATTTGCAAGGGTATCTTTTTCACTTAATGTAACTTTTTTATTGTTGTATTCATTGTACTTGTTGCTCCTATAAAAAATTAAGGCACCTCCGAAAATATACGGAGATGCCTGTAGGTTCTGAAAGATATATTACATCAATCGCAAACGGACAAAACGGCTCTCCAAGTCATAAGATTAAGATTCATCATCATTTTGTCCACCTGCCTTTCAAATGTTTTTATCAGTATAGCACTGACAGTATGAAAAGTCAATATTTTACAATGTTATCAGGTGTAGATAATTGAGTCGAACACAACTTCCTCAGCGCAGTGACGGTAATTATTCATAAGACCTAACCATTTCATTTGATCGGTTGCTTTCAGAGTCTCGTCAGTACCGTCGGTCTCTGCCATATGTGACACTATGCGATTGAACATTTCTTCTGCTTGGTCATTAATACCGCAAAGATAATCGTGTAGTGTACCATTCATAAGATAGGTGTAGTAGGTTGGCTTGCAGTGCTTTTTGAGGTGGTTGAGATGAAGTTCTCCCCATTTGCCGATAGGTTGGTTGTCTTTTGGTTCAGGTAGTTTTAGGTCGGGTAAGTAGTAGTCGCCGTGAAGGGTGTAATGGATACCGGTTTGTTCGTTTGTGATGTGTTTGGGTAATGTCATAGTAAAGACCTCCTTGTATTTTGGCAAGACCATTGTACAAGGAGGTTGAAGTTTTGTCGAATGTGTGGGAATTTATTTCACTGTTATGTTTGCTTTTTAAGTGTTCAAGTTGTAATTATAAACAAGTATGGTGTTTGTGTTTTGGATATTTCGACAAAGTTTGATAAATTATACGGTTTTAATGTTACTTTTTTAAAATTTTGAAACTATATATTATGTAAGATTAAATATTTTTTAAGGAGAAATTATAATGGAAATATTAATGACATCAATTAGAATTATAGACTATAGGAGTAATAGTGTTTACACTAGAGACACTCCTCCGGCTTTCGATGAATATGTAAATGATTTAATATCTCATATCAATGAAAATACATCTGTACGAGATTTCAAAACTAAATCTCCTGATACAGAGGTGATTTCTTGCGTGAAGCAAATTGTACTTCATAGAGGCGATAATGATTTAGTTCAAAGTAAAATTGATATAATTGCAAATCGACTTTTAGAAAAAGAAATTGAAGCACAAAGCAGAGTTGAACATTTAAATATTAATGTTCAAAAAGGCAGCCTAGTGCAAGCTCTTTTATACGATAGAACTAACGACCTATATACATATCTTTTTGCAAAAGTTGAACATGGCAATTTTGTAGATGATTCAGACTTCTCATTTAAAACAGGTTTCTCAAAAGATAAAAAAACTATGTGGAAATCATGTCTTATAGAAATTCCTACTACAACAGCACTAGAGTACTATGCTAAAATCTATTCTAATACATTGGCAAAGTACTGGAGTAGCGATTTTCTTGAGCTCACAGAAATGATTAGCGATGAAACTAATACTACAAAAGCCTTTAAATCTATAGATTCAGTTTTAAAACATCAAATTCGTAAGAATGCGCCCAGAGACTATGTGATCGTTAGAAATTCAATAATATCTTATTTTAAAAATCAAGCTCACTTTGATTATGATCAAATGTTGAATTCAGTTTTGGGTGAATATCAGCCTGTTGAATTATCTACTGAAAAACTAAATGATATCAGGGCAAAATTACAAGGACTACCCGAAGAAAAGAAGTTTGACAAACAATTTACACCTATTTCATCTGTTATCAATGCAAAGATAAAGCAAATTTATGAGGTAAATACCGGTATTGAAATCCGTATAACAGACGAGGTTCCCGATATTAATAATGTTATTACCGCTGTACGTGAAGATGACGGTTATGACTATATAAAAATAAGAACTAATAATTCAAAGACATTCAACTTTTTTCGCACTTAACAAATGCTAACATAATAAACCAAGAAAGGAGGGACTTAAAATATGAATTATATAAAAGAACTAAAAGAAATTTTCAAGAATGAAACTATTTCCTTGACAGAACAAATAAAACATGTCACTATCAATTTTGAATCTGAAATTAGTGCTCTACCTGAATTTACTGCTTTGGAGCGTTTTATAAATGACATTCCAACTAGGGATAACATAAAAATAAACATATCTGCTGACTCGTCAGACAATTTTTATTTGTCTAAACAGAGTATAAAAACAGAGCAAGATTATAAAGATTTTATTACCGAGGCAATGCTTGGAGACTTTGCCGAAATATATATTGAAATTGAGAAAGAAATTTCAGAAGAATGTTTATCAGTGTATTGCTATGATGCTTTTATAAGTGATTTAACATCTCTAAATCACTTGAAAATGCTTGATACGTTTGCTTTGCTTTTAAAAGGTTTAGAACGATTAACTTTCGTTGTTTTCGATAAAGATTGTCACGTTATGACAAGAACTATGACATTTACTTCAATAGAAAATATTTCCATCTCTGTTGATAATCATAGATTAGATAAACTAGAACGTTGTAATAATACCTCTTCATTGTCCGATGCCAAAAAATATCGTCTACTGCCTGATGATTTTAAATTCGTAGCAAATACAGAAAACAATCCTTTGACTACTATGTTTGATAAATTGTGCACTGTTTTAGCTTTAACTTATATTTCCACCAACACAGAAATACGAAATGAAAGTATTTTCTTTGAAATTATGGGTCAACGATATGTATCTAGCGAAGTAAAAATAAAGGAAATATCAGATAATAAAGAACTGTTCAAAATTTATGATTGGGTTTATACTGATGGAAACTCTGTAGATAAAGCGATTTTAGCCCGCAATACACTTAGTTTGCATTGCCACTTTACAGGTATCACAAATATTGACGGGTCTGTGTTTGCTTCAATACAATCAAACTACAATCTGTATTTAAAGAATAACATTGAACATTATTTGGAATTAAAGAATAAGGTAACAGAATATATTCAAGAGTTTATTTCAAAAACCGGCGATTATTCACTGCTTATTTTTGACAAATTTAAGCAAAATCTAATAGCTATTGTAGGTTTCATATTAACAACTGCAATAACAAATATTGTTTCTGATACGCCACTTGATAACATCTTTACAAAAGATGTTGTTACATTACTTGAGCTGCTCTTGTTTGGATCTATACTGTTTTTTATAGCGAGCTTTATTGAAACAAACTATAGAATAAAAAAAGTATATTCAAGTTATGATGACATGAAAGAAAACTATAAACATATATTATCCGATGACGACATTAAGGAAATATTTAATGATGATTCTAGCTTTATAAATATGAAAGCTGAAATTAAAAGAAAGAGAATCATTTTTTCTATACTATGGATTTTATTGATCATTATTACGTTAATAATTCTTGAACTAAACAGTGACTTTACAACTATAATTGATCAATTTTTAAGTTTTGTAAATAAGTTAAGTACTTGTTTAATTTCAAAAATCTCTTATATGTTAAATACATAAACCTTAAAACTTATATGTTTATAAAACAAACATACCTCTCTGATTAGCAGTTTATCACCGCCAATTAGAGAGGCCATATTTTTATATTCACACCATTCTAAAATGCCTCAAAGCATCCATAATAGCATCTTCTTTTTCCTTCGGGCATTTCGGCACTCTGTGTCCATCTTTGCCCTTGTTATAATTCTCACGCTCTATGATTCCGCATTTAGCCTTCACCTGTGAAATATACAGCGTTGATACCTTCAACCCAAACTTATCAAATACATAATCCTTTATCTCCTGATAAGTTGCTTTTGACTCTGATGCTGTTAAATCAAACTCATCAAGGTTAATTTCAAAGTCGATATGTGTGTCGGGATTTTTTCTAACCAACTGAACAACCGTCTCCACATGATTAGTGTGGGGGAACATGTCAACGGGTTGGATTTTTCTGACCTTATAGCCGTTTCTGCAAAGGAAAGACAGATCCCTTGCCTGAGTTTCAACGTTGCAGGAAACATAGACCACCTTTTCGGGCTTCAGGGTCACTATGCTTTTAAGGAAGGGTATGTCGCTGCCTGCTCTGGGCGGGTCCATAAAGACAACATCTACCTTCTGCTTAGCTTCTGCCATGCCCACCATAAACTTTCCCGCATCTGCACAGAAAAAGCGGATGTCTTTGGCGGAATTAAGCTTCGCATTCATTATGGCATCCCTTACCGCGTCCTCATTAAGCTCAACACCTATAACCTGCTTTGCCTTATCAAGGGCCACAAGACCTATTGTGCCTATGCCGCAATAGGCATCAAGGACTGTTTCCTTGCCGGTGAGTCCTGCAAACTCTATGGCAGTGCTGTAAAGCTTTTCTGTCTGCACAGGGTTAATCTGATAAAATGACTTTGCAGAAATTCTGAAGCGCTTGCCACAGAGAATATCCTCAATATAGCCGTTGCCGTAAAGAACTTCTTCCTTTTTGCCCAACACAAGGCTTGTCTTGCTCGGATTAATGTTCCATATAACTGTAGTGATTTCTTCGTGAGCCTCGAGAAGCGCCCTGAGGAAATCTTTTTTTGCAGGGAAAATGTTGCTGCCTGTCACGAGCACAACCATAACCTCGCCTGTAGAGAAGCCTCTTTTAACAAGCACGTGACGCAGAAATCCCTTGCCTGTGTCTTCGTTATAGGCAGTGAGTTTCCATTTCGGCAGCATATTTCTTATGTCAACAATAATTTTGTCGGCAGTTTTATCCTCAAGCATGCACTCGTCAACGAGCACAATATTATGACTCGAAGACTGATAAACGCCTGAAATTATCTTGCCGCCTCTTGTTGTGCCGAAGGCCGCCTGCACCTTGTTGCGATAGTGATAAGGCTTTTCCATGCCTATAATTTCTTCCACATGACCAAAACGGCCAAGATACTTTATAGTCTTGGCCTGCTTGAATGAGAGCTGCTGCTCATATGTCATATTCTGAAGCTGACAGCCGCCGCACTTTTTATAAAGGGGGCAGGCATTACCCTTGCCAACCTTTTTAGGCGTACTCTGCCGAGGCGGACGGCCCGCTTTTTTATTCTGAAGCTTACCGTTCATTTTACAGTTTAACTCCTGAATATCTTTTCACCATGCGTTTTATTGCAAATGTGAGAGAAATCATTGTGATTAATGCACATGCTGCTGCAATAGGTTCACCTTGTTTTTTCATTTTATTTTCTTCCTTTCTTCTCGCTTTGTGAAAGCAAAGCATATCAAGTCATTTGTGACATATCGAATGCCATAGGCATATATCGAAAATCCCGCAGGGATTTATATCGACTTATAAAAAGTTAGAACATATCCGCAGAACTGTTATTCTTAGCTGTTGTTATTGATGCTATGAGTTTTCTTCTTATCTTGCCACAAGAATTTTTCAAACGAAGCGAATCTTCATTATCAATAACCCTCTTTCGATAGAGGAGCTCTATCCAATATTCTGTTTCAGCTGCCTCTTTCAAGGCGATTTCTAACTTATGGATAAAATCTGCTCTGCTTTGGGCATATTTAGCCTCGTGAATATTGGCGCCAATTGAGGATGATGATTTCAGCAATTGATTTTTATAGACGGAACACCCAGATATTTTATCACAAATATCAGATACGGCTACAGCAAAATCTATGCTTTCTTCACGCAGTATGTTCTTTTTTTCCATTATATCACCCTTTTAGAGTTCATGCTGAGTCGATATGCAAGCAAAGCTTGCCCGATATATTTGCTTAGCAAAATCGATATGCAAACTCAGTTTGCTCCATATGTTCTGCTATGCAGAACGAGATTAAACTAAAATGCTGAATCCGAATTTATATTCTTCACCGCTGAAAAGCTTATGCTCATCAAGGGTGTGTGCGCCCCAACTGTCATATCCGCCAACGCCCATTTGTCTGAGCACGGCTCTGACATAAAGCTTATCGCTTTCGGGGAGCTCGTGTGCGTGAGGTGCGTCTTCAAGCTGGAATGCAGTCCAGGGGCAGACATTGATTTCCATTTCTGTGTCAGATTCAAAGGCAATTTCATTTTCGCCCATAAGCTTTGCACGTCTGACGCCTGTTCTCTCGCCGTATTCCTGAGGCTTGAGATAAGGCACGAAAAGTTCACTGATATCGGTTTTGTAAAGGCCTATATCTGCACTGTAGTTTCTGTCAATGTAGTTTTCGTGAGGGCCTCTGCCGAGATATTCAAATCTGTCATACTCCTTTTTAAGAGGAATAATCAGTGAAAGCTCGGGAATTTCGGGAAGAGCTGCATCAGGTCTGAAGCTGTAATCAATATGCACTGCCTTGCCTGTTATTGTGTAAACAAGACTGCCTCTTGATTCCGGCACTGTCGGCACGCTGAAAGCAACCTCAACAGTTACACTATTGCCATTTTCAGTAACCTTCTGTATACCCATCCAGGAGTTAGCCATGGCATATTTCCACACTGCACAGCGCACTGCCTGCTTTGAGCCTCTGTCATTGTCGGTCAGTGCTCTCCAGAAATTAGGCTTTATGTCGCCACTGAGCATTTCCCTGCCATTTTTCTTAATTGAATAAACCGCACCGTTTCTTCTTGAGAAGTTAACCTCAATATCGCCGCCGTAAACACACACTGTGCCGTAATTTGTTCTGACACTCATCTGTGCCTTTGAAGGCTCGGCTTTTTTATTTTTATATTCATTGACAATAAACTGAGCCTTTGCCACTCTGTGACCTACTCTTGCCCAGGCTGTGCTCTCTTTAAGCTCGAAGAATACGTTGAGGTACCACTCATTGTCGCATGAAACCTTAAGTGCAAGGTCCACGGTCTTCTTTTCGCCGGGGGCAAGATCGATGCTTTTATCACCGCTTGCAATAACTCTGTTTTCGCTTATAACCTGCCAATGAAGATTATATTCCTTGAGGTTTGTGAAAAGGAAGTTGTTTTCAACTTCGATTATACCCTTTTCTGCATTCACTTCTCTGAAACGCACATTCTGATAAAGGCGCTTCATTTCCTTGATTTTCGGGGTCAGCTTTCTGTCGGCAAACACAAGTCCGTTGCCGCAGAAGGAGCCGTCGTGGGTGAATTCTCCGCTGTCTCCGCCATAGCCGATAAAGCTTGTGCCGTCTTCTTTTGTTATTCTTACACCCTGGTCAACAAAGTCCCAGACAAAAACGCCGAAGAAGCCCTTATATTTATCCATAAGCTCAAGATATTTCTCGTTGCCGCCGCAGGAATTGCCCATGGCATGTGAGAATTCGCAAAGCATCCATGGCTTTTCGGGATATGCCTTCATATCCCTTTCAAGGTCCCATGGCTTAGGATACATCTGAGAATAAACGTCTGTTACGTTTTTGTCAAAGTCAAAGGTGGGCTTTGTCCATATTGACTCGTAATGCACAGGTCTTGTGCCGTCAACACTGTGAAGATAATCGTGCATTTTAAGGAAGTTTTCACCGCCGCTGCACTCGTTGCCCAGTGACCATATGATTATGCTGGGATGATTCTTATCCCTTTCATAAAGTGATTCAATTCTGTCCATACATGAGGGAAGCCACTCTTTTTTGCCGTCGGGCAGAAGAGGTGTATCCTCACCCATAAAGCGTGTGCCGTGAGTTTCGAGATTGTTTTCGTCTATAACATAAAGACCGTATTCATCGCAAAGCTCATACCACATGGGTGCGTTGGGATAATGTGAGGTGCGCACTGCATTGATGTTGTGCTTTTTCATTATGATGATGTCTTCAATCATCATTTCTTTTGTTATTGCACGGCCTGTGTCACAGGAAAACTCGTGTCTGTTTGTGCCCTTGAGAAGAAGTCGCTTGCCGTTATAATAAAGGACACTGTCTTTGATTTCGATATGTCTGAAGCCGGTTTTGCAGCTGACATATTCAATGAATTTTCCGTCCTTATCTCTTATTGAAATAACAACGTTATAAAGGTAGGGCTTTTCTGCACTCCAGAGCTCCACAAAAGGAATGGCTGCTGTGAGAAGGGCTTCTGTGCCCTCATTTATTGTGATTTCATCGGTTGCAACAATATTGCCATCCATATCATAAACGGTCATTTCAGCCTCTGTGCCGTCGGCCTCACTGCCTAAAACGACCTTGGCTGTGAGCACACCGCCCTTATAAAGAGGTGCGTCAGGCTCTGCAGTGACCTTAAAATCAGCAATATACTGACTCTTTGTTGTGTAAATATATACGTCTCTGAAAATACCTGCCATACGGAAGAAATCCTGGTCCTCCATCCAGCTGCCGGTACACCAACGGTAAACCTCAACCGCAAGGGTATTTTCACCCGCTGTGACATAGTCGGTTATGTCAAATTCACTGCATCTGAAGGTGCCCTCACTATAGGCAATTCTTTCACCGTTGATATAGAGATAATATGCCGACTCAACACCCTCAAAGCAGATAACTACCCTGTCTTTTATAAATTCCGGGTGCAAAACGAATTTCTTTATGTAACAGCCTACAGGGTTATATTCTGTGGGAGCCTCGGGGGGCTTGGGCTCCTGAATTCTTTCCCAAGGGTACTGTGTATTGACATAAATGTGTTTATCATATCCCAGGCTCTGCCATGATGACGGCACGGGAATTGTGTCCCAGTGCTCTGCGTCAAAATCCTTATCTGCAAAGCTCAGCTCTCTTTCACGGTATGACGGATAAATGTTGAACTTCCACTCGCCGTTTAAAAGCATGCATCTGTCAGATTTCATCCTGTCGCCTTTTTTTGCCTGATACTCGTTGCCGTAGGGCATAAAGGTGCTCTTTGAGGGCAAACGGTTTATGCCTGTAACCTCAGGCAGATTCTGCCATTCGTTGAAGCCGTCAATTTTAGTTTTCATATGGTTTCATCCTTTATTTAAGATTAACTTTATGTTCCATAATATAGCCTGTTGCCACAAGAAGACCTGCAGCCACAAGTGCTGAGAAAACAGTGCCGCCGATGCCGTATGATAAAAGCACATCGGGCACGCTGAACATATCCTTGAATGCGAAGAACACCTTTTCAGAGGTGACATTGAATGTCAGAGGTACCACCTCAGTGAGCTTGTTGCTGATGATGCTCACTGTGAAGAAAAGACCGAAGAAAACAAGTCCGCCAAAGAATTTGGGATGTGCCTGAAAATGTCTTGTGTTAGCAACGGTAACTGTGAAATAAACATAGCCCACATAGGTGAGAATTGTCATAAGCACAAGAACTGCAATAACAATAATAACCTGAGCTATAACAGCGCCTGAGGGAAGATATTCCGAAAGACCGCTGATAGCAAAAATTGAACCAAAATTGCTTAAGATGCTGTCGGTTTTATCCTTGGCATAAAGATAAATCACAGTGAAGGTGAGTGCCATAACAACAAAGCTGATAATTATCCACATAAACGAAACTATAAGCTTTGATATAAGCAGTGTGCTGCATTTAACGGGAAGGGTAAAGGTGAGATATCCCTGTCTGCCGTAAAGAGTATCGTAAAAGTTTTTGATAATTGAAACAAGGGTGATAACCACACCTGCCATGCCGCCGACATAAAGACCGAAGCAGGCCATAACACCGAGCCAGGTGGTGTCTGAAAGCATTGCAAGACCGATAACACCTGTGAAGGCTGCAATAGCTATATAAATAACCATTGTGTATCTTGCCGAATGTCTGATTTCATGTTTTAAAAGTTTACCAAGCATAAGAGAATACCTCCTTGAACACTTCTTCAACAGTCTGACCCTTTTCTCTTATTTCGTTGACGTGGGAATTGACTATAACCTTGCCGCCGCTTATCATAAGCACACGGTCAAATATTCTTTCAACATCATTGATAAGGTGCGTGGAAAGAAGCACTGTTGCATTCTGCGCATAGTTATTCATAATAAGGTCGAGAATTGCACTTCTTGCGGCAGGGTCCAGACCGCCGAGAGGCTCGTCAAGAATATAGAGCTTTGCCTGACGACACATAACAAGAATAAGATTGAGCTTTTCCTGCTGACCCTTTGACATTGTTTTGAGTCGCTGAGCAGGGTCAAGACCGAATTCTCTGACCATCCTCTCTGCCTTTGCCTTGTCGAAATCACTGTAAAAATCAGCAAAATACTTAATAGCATCAGTCGGCTTCATCCAGTCGGGCAGATAAGATTTATCGGGAAGGAAGGCCACAAGGCTCTTTGTGTATGCGCCGGGCTCCTCGTTTGCAATTTTGATAAGACCTGTGTGGTCCTTGATAAGACCTGTGAGAATTTTGATAAGTGTTGTCTTGCCGCAGCCGTTGGGGCCTAAAAGACCGACAATTGAGCCTTCTTCTATTTCAAAATTAACATCGTCAAGAACAACTTTTTTGCCGTAGGACTTTTTAAGTCCCTGGGCCTTGATAATAGCTGACATAGTTTTCACCTTTCTTTTTGGCTTGTTTTTATCTTGAAGCCAGGAATACTGACAAAGCTCCCCAGACAAGCTGAAGGGCAATTATTACAAATGGACTCATAAATGCAGGAACGTTGATAATAACGGAAAGAAGAAGCATAAGGAATGCAAGAATCTGACCTGCAATATGCATCATAAGCACAAATTTATCGCTTTCACATAATCTTTTTGCCGAAACAACCAGCATAAAAATGCTCTTTTTACGTCTTGAGCATATGAGTGAATTTTCCTGACGCATTGATCTGTTGAGTCTGTATTCCTGCATAAGCTCTGAAGCATCGTCTGCAAGAATTTTCACTGAGGATATATCTGAGCCAAGCTTCAGTGAGGCTATATTTTCACTCAGGCAGGGCTCTCTTGATGTGAGCATAAGCACAAGGCCTGTTTTGTTGAAATCAACTGCTGCCTTTTTAAGTGAGGGTATAACACTGTATGACACCAGGAAGGTTGCTGAAAGCACACCGTCGATAACAACATACATAGCATTTTTGTTGCCTGCGTACTTCTTTTCTTCTTCTTTTGTGGGAGCCTCTATTTCGTGGCTGAGAAGCATTTTTCTGTTACCCACCATTACATGTCTGCCTGCGCAGCTGCAGATAAAGCCTTTTCTGAATTCGTAGGTCAGCTCCTCTGCTTCGGGAAGCTCACCCTCTATTGTGTCTTCGAAAGTTCTGAACTGTGACCAGAGAAGGCTGCCGCTTTCTTTAAGGGTGGCTGCAGCAAGAACTGCACAGTCGTGTGTTGAATGTCTGCTACCTTTGACGGCACGGAATTTTTTAACAGTCACCGCAAAGATGTCTGATGCATCCATAGCAACCGACGTTGCCTTTTCAACAGTTTTCAGACCGTCATAAGAGGTCACTGCTGCCCTGCAGGAATTGAGCTGTCTGTTTTTGATATAAAGCAGAACAGTTCTTGCAAGCTCACACATAATAGGGCCGCAAAGACAAAGGCAGGCAACTATTGCTGTGACAAACATTGAAGCATCCTTGCTTCTGACCATAATGACAATGCCTGTGATAAGACTTGCCGCAAGAACAGTCAGGTGAAGGAAGTTATAGAATTTATCCTCGCCGGTTCTTTTGCCCATATTGCCGTTAAGACCCTTGATTGTGTCTGCCGGTGCACAGTAAAGCACCTTATCCGGGCCTTTTTTCTTGAGTCCTTTTGAAAGAACGGAGCTGTCGAGCTTATTTTCAACCACATGCACACTGTCAATTTCGCCGCTTTTAACAGCGACTCTCAGGTTAGCCAGTGACATTTTAGCCTTCAGGTTTTCGCTTATAACTGCTGCCAGCAGGGAAAGCGCAAAATAAACCACATAAATTTTAACGTTGCCCTCCTGAGCCTTACCGAGTACGCCCAGAACGATATTATGCACAAGCACAAGCACAAAGGTAAAGAATATGCCCGTGTTGCTGTCGACCCTGAAGCCCTTGAGTGTTCTGAAGGCATCAATGAGTCTGTCGTACCCTGCCGCGGCGGCAATTGCCAGCAAAGCAGTGTTGATAATTATATAAAGCCTTCCGCCGTCTTTGAATATAGCCTCAAGAGGACCCTGAGGAGTGTAAAGCAGGGGCAGAATGCAGAAAACTGCACTTATTGCAGCAATTATGCCAAGGGCTATAAGCTGAATTTTCTGTCGTTTCATCTGTTTGCTGAGTATTGCTGCGAGTTCTTTTGCTTTCATGAGCACTTCCTCCTTTTTCTTCTGATAGGCTTTATCCAGCATTTTGCCGGCGCTTTTGCCTTTTGCGTTGAAAACGCCTTTTTTCTTTTTTGATTCTGCTCTTTCAACAGCCTCGAATATATCTTCACCCTCTTCGGGTCTGACATTATCGGCAACACTGCCCTTTGCCTTGCCTATAGGGCTTGCTTCAAGCAGAGTCTGGTCCTCATCCTTTTTTGAAAGAACGCGGAAATTCTGCATAAACTTTTTGCTCTGACTTGAATTTTTAGAGCGCTTCGTTGCGTTTTCCAGATAGGTGTCTTCGTTATAGGGCATATATTCCTGCTTGTCACTGTCTGAAACCAGCAGCTTCTTTTCGGCTTCTTCAGTAAAAGGAATATCCTCTGCCTGCTGCTGAGTGATGGGGGTTATGCCCAGACTTTTAAGCAAATCATCAAAAGAACCTATATATTCGCTGCCTCCAAGGGGAGTTTCCCTTGATGCAGAAGCAAATACATCTGAAAAACTATCGGAAGCATTTTCGGTTTTTTCTTCAACCTCAATTTCGTCAAGTTCTTTTATTTCTTCTGACATTTTATGTCAATCCTTTCATTTTGCCTTTATACCAAGACGTTGTCTTGCCACCTCATACATAAGCACACTTGCTGCAACACTTGCGTTGAGGGATGTTATTTTGCCTCTCATAGGAAGTGAGAGAACAAAATCGCTTTTTTCTTTAATGAGTCTGCTAACACCTGAGCCCTCAGAGCCCACCACCAGGGCAACACCGCCTGAGAAATCAGTCTGACACCAGTTTGAGCCGTCCATATCTGCACAGTAAACCCAGAGACCTCTCTTTTTAAGGTCTTCTATTGTTGAGGCAAGGTTGCCTACTCTTGCAACGGGCACATATTCCACTGCGCCTGCAGATGACTTGCCCACAGCCCAGGTGAGAGATGCATTTCTTCTCTTGGGGATAATAACTCCGTGAGCGCCGGTGCATTCGGCAGTACGGATAATTGCGCCTAAATTGTGAGGGTCAGAAAGCTCGTCACAGATGATGATGAAGGGCTCTTCGCCTCTTTCCTGTGCAAGGGCAAAAATATCCTCAACCTCTGCGTATTCGTGCACTGCGGCATAGGCTGCAACGCCCTGATGGTTGCCCTGGCCGCACATGAAGTCAAGCTTCTTTTTGTCAACCTCCTTGACAACGATGCCTTTATCTCTGCACTCGGCAATAATTCTGCCTATGGAGCCGTTTCTTTCGCCTCTGAGCACAAGCAAGGTGTCAATTGCACGCTCACTTTTCAGTGCCTCCGAAACAGCATTTCTGCCTATTATTAAATCTGTATTTTCACGGTCGTTTTTCTTTTCCATGAGGAAACCTCCGAATTATACTTATAATCGATTAATTATAGCACAAAAGAAAATCTTTTTAATTACTTTTTGGAAATATAACCACCTGTAACCCCCTATCAGAAAAATTTTCTTGAATAATTAAAATATTATAAAATAAAAACTTAAAAACATCTTGAAACTTTCGGCAATTATTGGCATAATAAAGAAAGAAAAAATAACATTACAGGTGAAAAAATGATATTCAGACGAAGCAAGGAATTTTCCTCAAATTTTGACTTTATGATTGTCGGCCTGGGCAATCCCGGCAAGCAATATGAAAACACCCGTCACAACGCAGGCTTTATCTGCATTGATTTGCTGGCGGAAAAGTATTCAGTCAGCATCAAGAAGCTCAAATTCAAATCTCTTCTCGGCGAAGGCAGAATTGAAGGCAAGCGCTGTCTTCTTTTAAAGCCCCAGACCTTTATGAATTTAAGCGGTGAAGCCGTAAGAGATGCGGCAGATTTTTATAAAATCCCGCCCGAAAACATCATCGTTATCTGTGACGACATCAGCCTTGACCCCGGCAAAATGCGCATAAGACGCAAAGGCTCAGACGGCGGCCAGAGAGGAATGAAAAATATAATCTATCACCTTAAAAGTGATAACTTCCCTCGAATAAAGGTTGGCGTGGGTGCTAAACCAAACCCCGAATATGACCTTGCCGATTGGGTTGTTTCCCGTTTTACAGCAAGCGAGGCAAAGCTCATCAAGCAAGTCGCCGATAACGTAGTCTCAGCCATAGAATATATGGTCAAAGGCAACATCGATAAGGCTATGAGCGATTATAACAGTTAAGCTATGAAAAACACTGACAACAAATATATCACCGCAGGCACTGCCTTTGCTCTGACAGTAAATCTTATTCTTTTTGCAGTGAAGCTTTATATAGGCCTTTCTGTCAACAGCATCAGCATTTATTCTGACGGCATAAACAATCTGTTTGACAGCCTCTCGGGCGGTCTTGCCCTTGGTTGCCTGCTCTTTCTGGGCACAGATAAAACTCTGCTTTCAAAGGCACTTGTGAGAAACTGCGAAAATCTGCTGAGCTTCATAATGTCAATAATAGTGGGAATTGCAGGCTTTTCTTTCGCCTATTCCTCTCTTGAAAGGCTTATGTACCCCACACCTGTGTGGTACCGTGAGAAATATCTCTATATTCTTATTGCCACTGCCCTTGTCAAGCTCCTTATGCACTTTGTTTTCAGAGCTCTTGGCAAAAAGACTCCCTCACCTGTTATAAGGGTGATGGCTTTCGATTCACTGCTTGATTTCTTTGTCACCTCTGTGACGGTTATGACCCTTCTCGCATCAAAGCAGGGCAGCTACAGCTTTGATGCCTTCTGCGGAATCGGCATAAGCATTGTGCTTTTTGTTTCGGCAGTTAAGATGGTTATTTCCTCAACGGCAAAACTTATAGGCTATGTGCCCAAAGCCAAAAGAGAAGCTCTCGAAAATATACTAATTCAGGCTGTCGGCAAAGAAAATATTAAAAATATCACCCTTTTCGACGGCGGTGATGAGGTAGAGGCTCAGGCAGAGCTTATGTCGCGTACAGACCTCTTGTGTGAGGCTCTGAGCAAAATCAAAAATGAAACAGGAATCACTGTTCATATAAATTACGGAAAGGAGAACACAGACCTTCTGTGTGAAACCGAAGAATGAAAACTAAAGAAAAAACAGTTAATCCCGCTATGAAAAAAAGCAAGGGCAAGCTCGCAGCAAAAATTCTCGGCATTTTTCTTGCAATTGTGGTGGTTATTGCCGCAGTGACAGCCCTTATCAACTTTATGGGCGATAAGGCAAACACCGAAAAGGCATTATCCTTCCCCAAGGTTGAAACCGAAAAACAGCTCGTGCCCGAAAAAGACGAAAACGGCTACTGGACCTTCACCACTGATGAGGATTTCAAGGTTATGCAGCTCACTGACGTACATATCGGCGGCGGCTGGATGAGCCTTAAGAAGGATGCTATGGCACTGAATGCAGTTGCATCTATGATTACCGCCGAAAAGCCCGACCTTGTTGTTGTCACAGGTGATATCGCTTATCCCGTACCCTTCCAGGCAGGCACCTTCAACAACCTTGCATCGGCAAAGGTTTTTGCAGCTCTTATGGAGCAGCTGGGTGTTTATTGGACTCTCGGCTTCGGCAACCATGACACTGAGGCTTATTCATATTTCGGCAGAGATGACCTTTCAGAATTCTATTCAGGTGAAGATATGAAATACTGTCTTTTCCAGCCCGGTCCTGACGACGTTGACGGCTTCGGCAACCAGGTTATCAATGTTAAAAATTCCGATGGAATCATCACTCAGAGCCTTTTTGTGTTTGACTCACATTCCTATGTTGACGGTGACTTCTTAGGCATTTTCTGGAAGTATGACAACATTCACGAAAATCAGGTGCTGTGGTATAAAAACACCCTCAACGCACTTAACGCACAGAATAACGCTAAGCTCAAAGAAATGGGCAAGGAAGAAAATAGCCACATCAAGTCTGCAGCCTTCTTCCATATTCCTCTCACAGAGCAGAGAGATGCCTGGTATGAATATCGCGATGCAGGCTATCAGGACACTGAAAAGGTTAAGCTTCATTACGGTGTTGCAGGCGAAGGCGGAAGTGTTGTTTATTGCGGTATTCACGAAGACAACCTCTTTGAAACAATGGTTGAGCTCGACTCAACAAAGGCTGTTTTCTGCGGTCACGACCACGACAACAACTTCTCAATTGAATATGAAGGCATCCGTCTGACATATGGCATGAGTGTTGACTATCTGGCATATCCCGGCATTTATAAGCGCGGTGCTCAGCGCGGCTGCACCATGATAAGCTTTGCTCCTGACGGAAGCTTCAGCTGCACACAGGAAAACTACTATCAGGATAAATATGAAAGTGTTTATGAAAAAGAAGCAGTTGACATGCAGGAGCTCACAAACGCACCTCTGACAGAGGATGCAGAATAAATAAAAAAGGCGACTCAGAACGAGCCGCCTTTTTTATCTGTTTAATTATAAAAATTAAAAACACCCGGGGAGAAATCCGAGTGCTTTTAAAAGGAGAAAATATGAAGAAAACATTATAGTGGAGTAAGCATTTTAAGGTGAGAACTTTTCGTTCTCGTGTGTACTCTCTCTTGAGTACATCCATATAATACACTATGAAAAACGAAAAATCAAGTGTTTTTTATCAAAAAAATCCGTTTCTAACTCCTCGTCAAATTGTTACAAGCAAGTTATAACTTTTTGTGCAAATTGACGAAAACTCACAGGTGTGTCCGTCAAAATAAGCAGTTGACATTTGACCACTTGTTTTGTTATAATAGTTAACGAATTTATTATCGTATAACAGGAGGGTTATCTATGCCCCACTATATTCCTGAGGACTATGTGCCTCATCTGTCACTTCGTGACACAGAAATAGCAATTAAAAAAGTTAAGGACTTTTTTGAAAGAGATCTCGCAATTGAGCTTAACCTCACAAGAGTTTCTGCTCCTCTTTTTGTTGACACCGAAAGCGGTCTTAACGACAACCTCAGCGGTACTGAAAGGCCTGTATCCTTCGATGTTTTCAGCGGCAAGAATTTTGAAATTGTCCATTCCCTTGCCAAATGGAAAAGATATGCCCTTAAAATGTACGGCTTTGAAAGCGGTGAAGGTCTTTACACCGATATGAACGCTATCCGCCGTGACGAGGATACTGACAATATCCACTCAATCTTCGTTGACCAGTGGGACTGGGAGAAGATTATCTCCAAAGAGGACAGAACGGAAAAGTATCTCAGGAAAACCGTAAAGCTCATATACTCCGCATTAAGACATACCGAGTACTACATATCAAAGGAGTATAACTTCATCG
>JAZNUW010000074.1:0-3960 GCA_045592465.1 Acutalibacteraceae bacterium
AGTGAGAAACGCCTCTGATTTCCCCTGCAAGACCTATTTCACCAAAGGCTAGTACATCATCGCGAAGAGCATAATCTTTCAGCGAAGAAACAAGAGCCATAACAATTGTCAGATCAAGGGCAGGCTCGTCAAGCTTCATACCGCCGACAATATTGATATAGGCGTCCATTCCGCTGAAGAAATATCCTCCCCTCTTTTCCAACACTGCAATAAGCATGGCAAGACGGTTGAAGTCAAAGCCGTTGCTGATTCTTCTCGGGTTGCCAAAGCCTGTTGATGTGACAAGACCCTGAATTTCAGCAAGAAGAGGTCTGGTACCCTCCATAACGCAGGCAACACATGAGCCCGGAGTGTTCTTAGGTCTGCCCGAAATAAGCATTTCAGAAGGATTTTCAACCTCCTTCAGACCTGCATCGAACATTTCAAAGACGCCGATTTCATTTGTGGAGCCGAATCTGTTTTTAACTGCTCTGAGAATTCTGAAGGAAAGATTTCTTTCGCCTTCGAAATAAAGCACGGCATCGACTATATGCTCAAGTACCTTTGGGCCTGCAATATTGCCGTCTTTGTTAACGTGACCGACCATAATAACAGGAATTGAAAGCGACTTGGCAGTACGCATAAGAAGGTTTGAGCATTCTCTGACCTGAGTTACACAACCCGGTGAAGAGTTAAGCTCAGTAAAGTTCATGGTCTGAATTGAATCTATGATAACAAGGTCAGGTGTTGTTGCCTGAATATGCTCACAAACTGCCTGAGCATCGGTTTCGCAAAGAATAAACAGATTTTCTGTTCTGACCTTCAGTCTGTCAGCGCGCAGCTTAATCTGTGAGTAGGATTCCTCACCTGAAACATAAAGTATTTTCAGCCTCTTGCCAAGGCTCTGACAAATCTGCAGAAGGATAGTTGATTTACCTATACCGGGATCACCGCTCAAAAGCACAAGTGAGCCCTTGACAATACCGCCGCCAAGCACTCTGTCAAGCTCGCTCATTCCTGTTTTATATCGAAGCTCATTATCGGGCTTGATTTCACTAAGAGCCATAGATTTTACGCTCTTAGCTGTCAGAGGCGCAGATTGCTTGCTTTTAGCCGCCGAATCAATCACCCTCACTTCTTCCTCAAGTGTTGCCCATTCGCCGCATTCAGGGCATTTTCCGAGCCATTTAGGTGTTTCATAAGCGCAATTACTGCACACATATACTGTTTTTGACTTCTGTGCCATATTATATCCTCGATTCTATATTAAGGTTTCTGATTTTATATACCGGGTAAGTCCCTTTATAATTGCAAGTGCCATTTTACACTGATAGACTTCATCGCTGAGCAGAGCAGCCTCATCACTGTTGGATAAAAATCCGCATTCCACCATAACAGCAGGAATTTCAGAATGATAAAGAAGATAAATTTCAGTGCCTACCTTTTTAATCTGTCGGTCATTATTCTTTTGCAGAGATTCGGCAATCGAGCTTTGAATACTCTCTGCAATCAGCTTGCTTTCGGGATTCTTTCCCGAATAAAATACCTGGGCACCGCTATATCTTGCATCGGTAAAATAATTCTGATGTATGCTCAAAAAAATGCCTTCAGGGTGCTTTTCTATTACACTCATACGGCTGTGAGTATCCCAGACCTTCTTTTGCCTGATAGTGTGGCATTCACTTCCATAAGGGATGCTGTCGCTTTCTCTTGTGTAAACAACTTCATAACCCATAAGATTCAGAATCATTCCGACCTTATTTGCAATAGCCAGGTTAATATCCTTTTCCAGCACACCGTCTTGCGATTGTGTGCCTCCGTCAACATCACCGTGACCTGCATCAACTATAATAGTCTGCCTATCTGCAGTAATATTTGCCGTTGCAACAGAAACAGTGCTGTAATGAACGGCAGCCGAGCACGATGCAACAAACAAAGCCGAAAAAACAATTACACTCAATTTCTTTAAGCTGAATGAAAGAAATACAGTTTTTTTCATATAATCACCCATTACATTTTATGGGGATTTGCTATTTTATATAACAAGGATATTTTACAATAAAGCGAAAGAATAATCAATATATGAAAGCCTAAAATATCGGCAGAGTACAAATATTGTCACCGAAAAGAAAAAGGCACCCTGCCGAGTGCCTTTAAAATTATTTTACTTCGATTCTCCAGCCGTAGGGATCTTCTCTCTTGCCCCACTGAATGCCTGTGAGTTCATCATAAAGCTTCTGTGTGAGCTCACCGATGCCGCCGTCACCGATTGTCATAACATCATCCATATAACGGAGTCTGCCAACGGGTGAAACAACTGCTGCTGTACCTGTACCCCAGACTTCTTCGAGTGAACCGTCTTTTGCAGCTGCAACAAGCTCTTCAACACTGATGCGTCTTTCTTCAACCTCATAGCCCCATGCTCTGCAAACGTGAAGGATTGAGTTACGAGTGATGCCGGGAAGAATGCTGCCGTTAAGTGCAGGAGTGATAACCTTGCCGCCGATTTTGAACATAATGTTCATAGCGCCGACTTCTTCGATATACTTTCTCTCAACACCATCAAGCCAGAGCACCTGTGAATAGCCGCTGTCATGAGCCTTAACCTGAGCAATAAGAGAAGCAGCGTAGTTACCGCCTGTCTTAGCAAAGCCCATACCACCCTTGACTGCACGCACATATTCGTCTTCAATCCAGATGCCGACAGGAGCAAGACCGCTTTCGTAGTAAGCACCTGAGGGTGAAAGAATAACAATAAACAGATATGTCTTTGAGGGAGCAACGCCGAGGAATTCATCAGTTGCAATCACAAAGGGTCTGATATAAAGTGATGTGCCGGGGTCTGAGGGTACCCAGTCTCTGTCAATGTCTACAATTGCCTTGACAGCTTCAACAAACATCTCTTCGGGAATTTCGGGGATGCAGAGTCTTTCGTTTGATGCGTTTGCTCTCTTTGCATTCATATCGGGGCGGAAAAGATAAATTGTGTCATCCTCGCCTCTGTATGCCTTGAGACCTTCGAACATTTCCTGGCCGTAATGGAAAACCATTGCGCTGGGATCAAGTGAAATATTTCCGTAGGGAACTATTCTTGCGTCGTGCCAGCCCTTGCCCTCTGTGTAGTTCATCATAAACATATGGTCAGTGAAGATATGACCGAAGCCGAGTTTTTCACCCTTCTGAGGTTTAGCCTTGGGTGAAGTGGTTTTTGTTACTTTAATATCCATAATTACACCTCTTAATTATTCAAAATCATAACCTGTTTTAAGAGCCTTCAGGTTAACTTCAATAAGATTAGCCTTCTTGGGAGGAACAACCTTATTAATAGCAGCTTCTGTGCCGTCGAAGCCAATTTCGGGACAAACCTTCATGAGCTTACCCATAAGAATCATATTTGCAAGTGTTGAAAAGCCTTCATCGTTTGCCATCTTTGTTGCGGGAACATAGTATGTAGTAACGTCGTCTCTTTCAACCTTTTCGCTGATGAGTGCACTGTCAACGATGATTATGCCGCCCTTGGCAACGTCGTTTTCATACTTCTTGAGTGAAGGAAGATTCATTGCAACAAGCACATCAGGTGTGCCGACAATGGGTGAACCGACAGGTGTGTCGCTGATTATAACACTGCAGTTTGCAGTACCGCCACGCATTTCAGGGCCGTATGAAGGAAGCCATGAAACCTGCTTATCGGCTATAAGACCTTTGTACGCGAGGAACTTGCCTGCAAAAAGAACACCCTGGCCGCCGAATCCGGCAATTAAAATCTGTGTTGTAGCCATATTATTCAGCCTCCTTCTGTGCATCTCTGTCTTTATAAACACCAAGAGGATAATAAGGAAGCATATTATCTTCAAGCCACTTAAGTGCATTGATAGGTGTCATACCCCAGTTTGTGGGACAGGTTGAAACAACCTCGATAAGTGAGAAGCCTTTTTTATCAATCTGATTCTGGAAAGCCTTCTTGATAGCCTTCTTTGCATT
>JAZNUW010000075.1:0-6888 GCA_045592465.1 Acutalibacteraceae bacterium
CTTATTCGCAAATTGCCGTTGAGTTAGCCTTAACTCTTTACGCATTGCTTTAAGCTGTTTACCTTGACCACGATATAAGAACAGCATATAATCATCCAATAAACACTCAATATCAACCTGATATAAATCAGCGAGAAGCTGCAACTTGTCCAACTCATAAAACTTGCGTGAAGGCTCTTCATAATGAATATATGTACTGCGATATACACCAATCATATCAGCAATTTCTGATTGCAGATATCCATTTTTAAGTCTGTACCATCTAAGTTTATCAGCTGTGGTATGAAGCAAATCCGGAGTAGGGTAGTGCTGTAAAAATTCACTCTCATATAGCGATTCACAATTAAATCTAAAACTAACAACCGGTACATAATGTGCTGGTTTAGTTTTTGTGTTGAGTACAAAATCAACGGAGATACCAATGTCAGCAATGCGCGCCGTAATGTGAGTATAGCATTTTCAATACACCTTGCAGCGTACGTAGCAAGCCTGGCCCCTTTGTCAATATCAAAGCTGTCAATAGCCTTAATAAGCCCGATAGTACCTATTGAGATTAAATCCTCCTGTTCGTCATAACCTGCGTAGTATTTCTTGATAATGTGCGACACAAGACGCAGGTTATGTTCTATCAGCTCGTTTCGTGCAGCGGTATCATTTTCGTGCTTCATCTTGCGAAGAAGCTCCGATTCCTTTTTGGCAGATAACGGTTTGGGAAATGATGTCAGATTCTTAAGGTGCAGGGCAAAGAAGGTCAGATTCTGGAGGATGAGCTGGATAAGTTGTAGCATGAAATCAACTCCTTATTGGTTATAATAAAGTATATTTACAGGGCGGTTAAAAATTGCACAGTAAACAAACATCAAAGTATAAATAATTGACAAAACCGCAATTTCTTTTTTATAACATTTACAAGTTGATTTTTATCTTATGTTGTTTTATAATGTAAACATAATATGATAAGTGTTTGAGGTGATGAAATGAGGCAACCGAAAAGGCAAGGCGGATTTCTGCTGTCACTTCTTCTGACACTGCTTTTCAACCTTGAATGGACAATACCCGCGTGGATACTTCTGGCACTTCATTTCATCTCCGGGCTATCTGTCTGGTACTTTGCCACAGCTCTTGGTCTGTGGGTGCTGATGATAGTCGGCAAAAGTGTTTTGCTGCGGCTGCTGAATACGGCAGGGCAGTATAAAGACCCACCAAAAGAAAACAAAAATCCATATTCGTCAAAAGGATACAAAAGTAATAAAGAAAACTGAAAACACGGACTCTTAGTTTATTATTCTCAGTGATGAGATTAAATAGAAAATTTTATATAAAGGAGAAATTGATATGGGACTTATTAAAGCTGCACTCGGAGCTGCAGGCGGCGTAATGGCCGACCAGTGGAAAGAGTTTTTCGTTTGCGATTCACTTCCCAACGATGTCCTTATGAGAAAAGGACAGAAGAAAACATCAGGTCGCTCATCAAACTATAAGGGTGATGAAAACATCATCACATCAGGCTCAGGTATCGTTGTTGCTGACGGTCAGTGTATGATTATCGTTGAGCAGGGCAAGGTAGTTGAGATTTGTGCTGAGCCCGGTGAATTCACTTATGACGCTTCAACGGAGCCCAGCATTTTTGCAGGCTCATTCGGTGAAAGCGTAAAGGCGACTTTCAAGAATATCGGTAAGCGTTTCACCTATGGCGGTGAAGCACCGAAAGATCAGAGAGTTTACTACTTCAACACAAAGGAAATCCGTGATAACAAATTCGGCACACCGAACCCCTTTGAGTTTGAAATTGTCAATAAGAGACTCAATCTCTACCGCACTGTTGAAGTCAGATGCAACGGTGTATATTCATATAAAATCACCGATCCGCTTCTTTTCTATACTGAAATCTGCGGTAATGCTACATATGAATTCACAAGAGAAGAGCTTGACGGTCAGCTTAAGGCAGAGTTTATTGATGCACTTCAGCCTGCATTTGCAGAGCTTTCTGCCCTTGAGCTTCGCCCTGCCCAGATTCCTGCACACACAGCAGAGCTTAAAAATGCCGTAAACAATGCCCTCAAGACCACATGGACAGAAGGCAGAGGTATTTCAGTTCACTCAATTGCTCTTAATCCCATCAAGCTTAATGATGCAGACAGAGCTAAGATTCAGATGATGGAAGATGCTGTGGCAATGGGCTCCAATCCCTTTATGATGGCAGGCAGAGAAGCAGATGCAAGAGCAGCAGCAATGGAAGCTGCAGCAGCCAACCCCAACGGCGCTATGATGGGCTTTATGGGTATGAATGCTGCTATGGGAACAAACTCAGGCTTTGATCCTATGGCAATGTATAACGCAGGCGTTGCACAGCAGCAGGCTCAGCAACTTGTAAACGCTCAGGCTCAGGCTATGGCAAATGCAGCAACACCTGCACAGAGCGGTTGGCAGTGTGCCTGCGGTGCAACTGCAACAGGTAACTTCTGCCCTCAGTGCGGAGCTAAAAAGCCTGAACCGAAGCCTCAGGAAGGCGGATGGAAATGTGCCTGCGGTGCAACGGTAAACGGAAAATTCTGCCCCGAATGCGGTTCGCCCAAGCCGGCAGAAGCTGAAGGCTGGACCTGCTCATGCGGTGCAGTAAACAAAGGTAAGTTCTGCCCTGAATGCGGCGGCAAAAAGCCTGCCGATGCACCTCTTTACAGATGTGACAAATGCGGCTGGCAGCCTGCTGATCCGAAGAATCCTCCCAAGTTCTGCCCTGAATGCGGTGACATCTTCAACGAAAGTGATGCTGAATAATTATCGGGTATAGCCTGATAATGCATTGTTTAAATTAAGGGAAAAGGAGTTGATTACATGTCGACTTTATTAGAACAAAAATGTCCTTGTTGTGGCGGTGCAATAGAATTCAATGCCTCCACGCAGAATATGAAATGCCCTTATTGTGATTCTGAATTTGATATTGAAGCTGCACAGCAGGCGCAGCAGAGTGATATCGGTGATGATAATTTTAAATGGGAATCAAAGCAGGAGCAGTGGCAGACTGATGAAATCAACGGCATGAATGTGTATGTCTGCAAATCCTGCGGCGGTGAAATTGTGGCTGATGCTACTACGGGCGCTACTACCTGTCCGTTCTGTGATAACCCTGTTGTTATGACAGGTCAGTTTGAAGGAGGTCTCAGACCTGACCTTATAATTCCCTTTAAATATGATAAAAAGGCCGCCAAGCAGGCACTCAGTGACTATATTTCATCAAAGAAAATGGTACCTGCAATTTTTAAGAACCGCAATCACATTGACGAAATCAAGGGTATATATGTGCCGCATTGGCTTTTTACCGGCACTGCAGTTGCTCAGGCTGATTTCTCAGCCCAAAGAAGACGCGTATGGTCAGACAGCAATTATAACTATACTGAAACTTCATTTTACAGCTGCCACCGCAAAGGCAATATGAATTTCAGCAACATTCCTGTTGACGGATCATCAAAAATGGATGACACCCTTATGGAATCAATCGAGCCCTTCAATACTCAGGATGCTGTACCGTTCAACACTGCATATATGGCAGGTTATCTTGCCGATAAATATGATGTTGACCTTGATGCCAGCATTCCCAGAGCAAACGAAAGAGTCAGAAACAGTGTTGTTGAGGCTCTCGAAGATACTGTCAGAGAACGCATGTACACATCAGTGGTGCCCACAGGGTCGCAGATTGATATAGAAAACGGCTCATATTCCTATGCACTTTATCCTGTGTGGATTCTCAACACAACCTGGAACAATAATAAATACACCTTTGCAATGAACGGACAGACAGGCAAGTTTGTGGGAAATCTTCCTCTGGATAAAAATGCCTTCTGGAAAAGAATTGCAGCCTTAACAGTACCGCTTAGTGCACTGGCATATCTTGCGTTCTGGTTCCTTGGTAATATGTAAAGGGGGTAGGAATGATGAAAAATAAGTTATTTGTTTTATTGACAGCAGTCATTATTTGTCTGCTTGCAGTTGTTCCTGCCGCTGCCTTCGAGGCAGATGATTCCACTCCGGGCTTTACACCTGTTGAAAGAACCCTCGGTCTTGTTGTTGATTATGCTGATGTGCTTACCCCTCAGGAAGAAAGCGAGCTTGAGGCAAGGCTTTCTGCTCTTGGCATTGAAAATGAGCTCGAAATCGGTGTAATTACCGTTGATTCATATGAGGGCAAATCACCTCAGGGTTTTGCTGATGACTTTTATGATTATAACGGCTACGGGTACGGCGAAAACGACGACGGATTTATAATTGTGTTTAACACAGGCAGAGGTGACGGCAACCGCAATATTGCCCTTTCAACTCACGGCAAGGCAATACAGCTTGTCAATGATACTGAAATGAACAGTATGTTTGATGTGATGATTCCCTGGCTCACTGCTGAGGAGTTTGCTATAGCTTTTGATGTCTTTGTCGATGAAAGCGAAAAGGCAATTAATATAAGCATTCCGTTATACTACATACCGTTGAGTATAGCAGTCGGTTTTGTGCTTGCCTTTGTTATTGTCAAGGTGCAGGCATCAAAGCTTAATGACATCAGAAAGAAAGCCGATGCATCCGATTATGTGGGAAATGTTGTTTTGACAAGCGACAGAGACAGGTTCTTATATAAGAAAGTAACTAAGGTTCCAAGACCAAAGCAGACAAGCTCATCATCGTCTCATATGAGCTCTTCAGGGCGCAGTCATGGCGGCGGAAGCAGAAGCTTCTGATAATAATTATTACCACCGGTTAATTCCGGTGGTTTATTATTTCTTTAGACATCATATCGCTAATGTAATTATTATGTTGAATTATTTTGCTTTTAATGATAAAATGTCAATGTTTTGGCGCATTTTGCCGGAAAAACAAAAACAGGAGAGTACAAATGAAAAGAAGAGAAACAAAAAGGAAACAGATTTATATTTCAGCTTTGTTGGCAGTCTTGTCAGCATTAATTTTATTAAGTGGCATAAGTGTCGCTTCGTCAGCCGCTTTGTCGCCGGGTGATGCTCTCACGCGTGAAGAGGTGACTGCCGAGATGAATTCGCGTTACAGCAAAATTTTCAGCTTTGTCTCCGGTGACAATATCAGCCTCCAAGCGCAGACAACAGCCGATGACTCGGGCAATATGGTTGCCGATGATGCCATAATTTCACTTGCCACTGACATCACAGAAACTTCTTCAACCGATTTGCAAAAGGCCGAAGCTATCTATATTTGGATTGTCGAAAACATTTATTTTGATTCGGATTACGCAAACGGCATCACAACCGAAACCAACGTTTCTGCATCTGATGTTTTTGAAAACAGATACGCAGCGGGTGAGGGCTTTGCAAATTTATATGCCGCTATGTGTCACAGTGTGGGTGTACCCTGCCGAAGAGTGACAGGCTTTGTTGCTCCCGAAACAAGTGATGATAATATATTTTTTAACGAATATTTCAAGAACGAAGCAAATCATAGCTGGAACGAGGTTTATGTCAATCACAGCTGGATTGTAGCTGACCCTGCGCGGGACTGCAAAAACATATATTCTTCAGGTACATTCAGCGCTGAAGATCACACACTTTTGTGGTTCGGCACAGACTTTGATGATTTTTCAGCAACACATATGGGCCTTGGCTACTCACACACATTCAGCAGTGAAGCTTTGGACTTCACAATATCTGAGGGAAAAATCACAGCACAGAATTATAAAGGTACCTCAACAGAATTTGTTGTTCCTGAAGGCGTGGATATTGTTAAGCTTCTTAACACAAATAAGAACATCACTTCTGTTGTCTTACCGTCAACTCTGAGTGAAATTTCTGATAACACATTCAAAGACTGCAAGCTGCTGACAACCGCAGCAATTCCTGAGGGTGTTAAGATTATTGGCAAGACCGCCTTTTCGGGCTGTTCTTCGGTTGATAACATCGTCTTGCCGAAGAGTCTTGAAAGCTTAGGTCAGCAGGCATTCAATAAATGTACGGCTCTTAAAAGCATAGCAATTCCCGACTTGGTAGAAATAATTATGACCGGAACATTCAACGGCTGCACATCTCTTGAAAGTGCCGTTATAGGTGATGGTGTTACGGAAATAATGAGAAATTCGTTCCAAAATTGCACAGCGCTAAAAACAATTGACATCGGAACAGGAGTTACTGATATAGGAGCCAATGCGTTCAGTGGCTGCACTTCACTTGAAACTATAACAGGTGCGGAAAATGTTTCTATACTCAGAAACAACGCATTTTTGAACTGTACCGTGCTTGGTGACTGTGATTTCTTCAATAACCTCACTCGCATGGAATATAATGCAATCAAGGGTTGTGCAAAGATTACTGAGATTACTATTCCTTATACATACACATACATATATTCAAGCAACTTTGTCGGTTGCACTTCGTTGAAAAAGGTTGTTATAGAGGGAAATCTGCTTGAAATCAGAGATAAGGCTTTTTATGAATGTGAAAGCCTTGAAACAATTAATATCCCTTCAACGGTTACATCAATAGGCAAAGAAGCCTTTTACGGCTGCACTGCACTTAAAAGTGTCGATCTGCCTGACGGGCTGACATCTCTTGAAGATTCGGTGTTCTGCGGCTGCTCATCACTGCAAAGCATCGGTGAAGATATTCCTTCATCGGTAACCTACATTGGTACATATGCCTTTTATGACTGCTCAATTAAGGGCAAGCTTACAATTCCCGATGGCATAACTGAAATTCCCGACTATGCATTTTATTCATGCAGAGCAATTACAGAAATCACAATCCCCGAAAGCGTGACAGTAATCGGCAATTCGGCCTTCACACGTGTCAATTCTCTGACGGATATTTATTACCTCGGCACACGGGCTCAGTGGAACAGCGGTGTGTCAATAGGAACGAATAACACAAGATTTCTGCAGGC
>JAZNUW010000076.1:0-16701 GCA_045592465.1 Acutalibacteraceae bacterium
AGTGTTATGAATAAGTGTGACCTTGTGGGTGACATTTATTCAATGCCTACCTTCGGCAAAACTGTTATGATCTCAGCTCTTAAGGAAAGAGGCTTCGAGGAGCTTCTTGACGCGATTCTCAGAGAGCTTCCTCCTACAAGACGCAAGGCTGAATTACTTCTGCCGTTTTCAATGGGTGCAATTGCTGCTCAGATAAGAAAAGAAGGCGTTGTTGAAGAAGAGGAATACAGACCCGAAGGCCTTTATATGAAGGCCACAATTGATATGCTTCTTCTTGACAGAATAAAAGAATATATCATAGAATAATTCGGAATTTATATTTACGGTGCTATTCCTTTCATAAAGCCGTCAAGCTCAATTGAGCAGACATCGGCAGCAATAACAATGCCCTCATATACTAAAATGTTGCCGCGGATAACACCGTCTGAGTTTTCATAGCCGGGATAATTCTTTATCTCGTAGCTCCAGAATTTTGCGCGTTTGCCTTTATATTTTGATAAATCAAAGCCCTGACCTTTCTGCAGGTCATTATATTCCTTATAGGTTTCATCAAATTCAGTGGGGATGATAATTTCCTTCACTTCAAGAGGGTCGGTGCTTATTTCCCAGCCAAACTGAGAAAAGAAGGCAATTCGCTCATCGGCATCACCTGCGCGCATATTTGCTCCGCCTATTCTGGCGGCAGGCAACGAGGCTGACTGTGAAACACTTATGATGCCCCCTATAACGGCAAAAAGGCATATTAAAGCAGCGGCGGCATAATATTTAATCTCTTTTCTTTTTACAGAAATTACAAACACAAAAATTCCACCAATCATATAACATTATTCAGTAAATTATATGTCTGACATTTTATAATATAACTTCAATTTCGGAGGAAACAATGGATCATATCCCTTATAATTCATCAAACACACTTCATAAAAGCAAATTCGGTGCAGTGCGTGAAGGCGAAAATTTTGTTTTCAAGGTTGTTATGCCGCGTTCCCTGCAGTGCAGCGGTGTGGAGCTTGCCATAAGAAGTGACAAAGGTGAATATAAATATATCCCAATGCACTGGCTCAGTATGGAGGGTGAAAATGAAGAATGGTGGGCCCTCGGGTACACTGCCGAAGCCCCTGATATATATTTCTATCATTTTGTTTACAGCACACCTTGGGGCAGAAGCACTATCAAGCACTGCGGTGACCGTTTAGGCTCACTGACAAAGGGTGTGTGTGAATGGCAGCTGAGTGTTTATAAAAAAGATTTTACAACTCCCGATTGGCTCAAGGGAGGTATGTTTTATCAGATTTTTCCCGACAGATTTTATTTTTCGGGTGAGAGCAAAAAGGATATTCCTTCAGGCAGAGTGCTGAGAAGCGATTTCGACGGTGAGCCTATGTGGAAGCCTACCCCTGACGGCAGAGTACTTAACAACGACTATTTTCAGGGTGACCTTAAGGGTATTGAGAAAAAGCTCGATTATATAGAGAGCCTCGGTGCAACCTGTATTTATCTTAATCCTATATTTGAAGCACAGTCAAATCACCGTTATGACACTTCTGATTACAGCAGAATTGACCCCTTGCTCGGCACAGAGGATGACCTGAGAAGCCTTTGCAAAGAGGCTGAAAAAAGAGGAATCTCCGTCATACTCGACGGCGTTTTCAGCCATACGGGTGACGACAGCATTTACTTCAATAAATATGGCAGATATGACAGTGTGGGCGCTTTTCAGTCAAAGAATTCGCCTTATTTCAAGTGGTATAAATTTATTGATCACCCCCATAATTATCATTCATGGTGGGGCATAAGCATTCTTCCTGAGGTTATTGAGGAATCGCCTGAATTTATTGAATTTATCACAGGTGAAAACGGCATAGCAAGACGTTGGCTTCGCTCAGGCGTGCGCGGTTGGCGACTGGATGTTGCTGATGAGCTGCCCGATGTTTTTCTTGATGAATTCAGAAAGGCAGTCAAGGCCGAAAACAGTGAAGCGCTTGTGCTCGGTGAGGTCTGGGAAGATGCCTCAAACAAGTTTGCCTACGGTCAGAGAAGACATTATTTCCGTGGCGATGAACTTGACAGTGTTATGAATTATCCTTTTGCAGAGGCCATAATCAGTTTTTTGCGTTACGGCAAGGTTGAGGGCTTCACTGCAAAGATAATGAATATACTTGAAAATTATCCTAAATGTGTTATTGATGTGCTAATGAATCATATAGGCACTCACGACACGATGAGAGCAATTACGGCTCTTTCAGGTGAAAACTGTGAATACCGTGACAGACAGTGGCAAAGCACCCACAGCCTGAGCAATGAGCAATACAGCAGAGGAGTAAAGCTGCTCAAAATGGCAGCTGCAATTCAATATATGCTTCCCGGAGTGCCTTGTCTTTATTACGGTGATGAAGCAGGTATGCAGGGCTACAAAGACCCATTCAACCGTTTCTGTTACCCATGGGGCAAAGAAAACCGGGATTTGCTTGAGTTTTATAAAAAGCTTGGCCAAATAAGAAAAGGTCTTCACTGCTTAAAGGAAGGCCAGTACTATACGGTGTCTGAAATGCTTTCGTGTCTTGCCTTTGTCAGATATGACAATTCAGAAAAAATTATGCTTATTGCAAACCGTAACGAACATGAAATTGATTATTTTCTGCCGCCTGAATGGCACAATTCCACAGCACTGCTGGGTGAAGATGTGCAGGGCGACAAGGTGAAGGTTCCGGGACTCGGAACGGCAATTTTATATAAGAAGGAGAATTAAAATGAGCGACTGGACAGAAGTTAAAATCAGTGTTAATGCTGACGATGTTGACAGAGCAGGTGATATAGCATCTATGGTAGTGCCTTACGGCATTTATATCGAGGATTACCGTGACCTTGAAGCTGAGGCGTGGGAAATAGCACATATTGACCTTATTGATGAGGATTTGCTTAAAAAAGACAGAAGCAAGGCTATAGTGCATGTTTACATTTCACCTGAAGAAAACCCTATGGAGGCTGTTGCTTTTCTTCGTGAGAGATATGCTGCAGAAAACATCCCCAGTGAAATTATTCTCAATCAGTGCAAAAACGAAGACTGGGAAAACAACTGGAAGCAGTATTTTCATCCCATTCCCGTTGGCGAAAAGCTTCTTATCAGACCCACATGGGAAGACGACTTTGACCCTCAGGGCAGGGCAGTGCTTAACATTGAGCCGGGACTTGCTTTTGGCACAGGTACTCACGAAACAACGCGTCTTTGCCTTGAAACACTTGAAAAGCACATTAAGCCCGGTGTCAGTGTGCTCGATATAGGCTGCGGCAGCGGTATACTTTCAATTGCGTCACTTCTTCTCGGTGCTGAAAGAGCAGTGGGTGTTGATATAGATGCTCTTGCTGTCAAGACAGCTCAGGAAAACGGCGAAGTCAATAACCTTCACGAGCCCGAATACACAGTTCTTCAGGGTAACCTGACAGATAAGGTTGAAGGTAAATATGATGTTGTGGTTGCAAATATTGTTGCAGATGTTATTATTATGTTCTGCAAGGATGTTGCGAAGTTTATGAAAGACGGTGCAGTTTTCATCACATCAGGCATCATTGACACAAGAGAACAGGATGTTATTGATGCTTTTGCTGAATACGGATTCAGAATTCAGGCACGTCACACCAAGGGTGGATGGGTTTGCTTTGAAACTGTAACGGAATAAGATTAATAAAAAAAGCAACTGCAGATATTGCAGTTGCTTTTGGTTTATCAGAGAATAATTTCAGCAATTTTTGCTTTTGCCTGCTTTGCCTCAGGGGTGTTATAGAGAACATAACAATGTGAGAGGCCTTTTTCAGTGATGAGCTGATGTTCGATTTTCTGCCTTTTGAGACTCTCAGAATACTTCAATATGTCGGGATAAAGAATTTCTTTTTCTGAAGCAAAGATGGTTATTTCTCCGAGCTTTTCATCTCTTGAGAAAATCGGGCTGACTGTGGGGTTTGTAACAGCACGTTTGTCTGCCCACATCTTTCCCAGGGTCTTAAGTCCGTAAAAGCCGAGCAAGGAATCTTTGCTTTCAAGTGATGCAATATCCTTGTTTTTCATTGTCAGGTCAAGCCAGGGTGAAATCAGCACAAGCTTTTCGGGCTGATTTATTTTTTCTTCTCTGAGCTGTTTTGCAAGGCTCAGGGCAAGGGTTCCGCCCGATGAATCGCCGACAAAATAAATGTGCTTGATATTATCTTTTTTTGCAGTGTCTTTATAGAGTGCCATCAAAGCCTGACAGGCATCCTCACAGCTATAAAGGGGCAGTCTGGGATATAAGGGAACAATAAAGGGGTGTCCTGTTTTTTCGGCCAGAAAGTCAATAAGCTTCCAATGCTCCTTTGTGATTTCATTGATGAAAGAGCCACCGTGAAGATAGAAAATCACTGTGTCGCTTTTGTTGAGTGAGGCCTTATTCAGATAATATACCTGCATACCGTGCTTTGTTTTGTACTCTGCCGAAACACTCAGCTTCAGCTTTTCGGGGATTTCGTAATTTTCTCCTGAAAGCTGTTTGTTTTTTTCGTTAGTGATTTTTTCGGCAAAATCCTCTTCGGTTTCGAAGATAACATCTTTGTTTGCGGCACCAAGATATATTTCATTCAGGCTTGCCATAACCGAACGGTCAAACACAAGATGTGAAACTGCAGTGAATGCACAGCACGCAATTATGGGGATAATAACGCAAAGTGCTATAATTATTTTTTTCGTTTTTGTCATGATAGGGTCTCCTGTGGATTATTTCTGTGCAAGAACTTCCCTGATAGGTCCTGCAAAGCATTCTTCGCATTCGGGAAGCTTTCCTGCAAGGTTGTCGATAAAGGCGGTGAAAAGAGATTTCTTTGCAGCAACACCCATCTGATACTTTGTTACAAGCTCGATTACCTGCTCGCGTCTGTCGAGATTCTTTCTTGCTGTGATGTCCTTAAATAAAATCTCGATTTTCTTTTTGGGTGATATGCCCTTGAGCTCTATGGCAAGCTTATTATCCGCAAAGGATATATCATATTTTGCCTCTTTGCCGCCAACGAGAACAGTTATGCTTTCGGCTGCAGTGATATCGTCGAATATAAGAGTATAGCTTCTCTTTGCATGAATTACTGACAAATCACCTGCGGCGGGCTGAACAGTGAAGCTTACATCACCCGCTAATTCGCGTACAGACATAGCTGTTGTGGCAAATGCACCGTTTTTATAGTTGTTTGTTTCACCGTCGTCTTCATAAAGGCTGAAATCGTTGTTGCCTCTGAAAACTCTGATGACCATATCCTCGGGGTTAGTCCAGTCATTGTGAATATCATCCTTTGACATGGGGATGATTGCACCTTCCTTTGCAAAGACGGGAATAGACTCTATGCCGCGGTACATAGTGATTTTTTTGTTGCCCTCATAAATTGCACCTGTGTAAATGTCGGTCCATCTGCCCTTGGGAAGCCAGACAGCAACCTTGGCAAGATTTGTTTTCGGGTTAAGCTTTTCAGTTATGGGGCACACCATAAGCTCTGAGCCGAAGAAGAACTGATTTTTAACATTATATGCCTCGTCATTATCGGGATAAGGATAATACATAGGCTCACAAAGAGCAAGACAATTCTTATGTGTGCGATAATTCATTGAATAGATATAGGGGATAAGAGCATGTCTTTCACGAAGAGTTTTTATTGCCAGATTCTCAGCTTGCCAGCAGTGCTTCCAGGGTTCCTTGCCCATAAATTCGTTGCTGGTTGAGTGCAGACGCATAATGGGGGAGTAAAGGCCGTATTGCACCCAACGGATATAAAGCTCGTCATCCTTTGCACCCATATGGTGACCGCCTATGTCATGGCTCCACCAGGTGTAACCGACGTTGGTTGCCGTTGAGGTGAAATAGGGCTGGAAATCAAGACATTCCCAACAGATTTTGCTGTCGCCAGAAAAACCTAAGGGGTAACGGTGTGAGCCGATTTCTGCAAAACGTGACAGAATAAGAGGTCTCTTATTACCTCTTTCGTTTGCCAGGGTATGATAGTGATTAAGTGCCCACAGAGGGTCAAGATTTTTAAGCTTCGTGTTTTTGCCCTGCTGCCAGTCAATCCACCAGAAGTCAACACCGTCATCTTCATAAGGCTTGTGAAGAATATTGAAATAAGCATCCACATAGTCGGGATTTGTTATATCAAAGGGAATTCTTTTCTTTGTTTCGGGGTCAACACCCATTCTTTCAGCAAATTCCTTATACATATCCTCAAAGAAGCGTACGCCTTGAGCAGGATGAAGATTGACGGTTATCTTATAGTTTTTGTCGTGAAGCCACTTGAGAAAGTCCTTATAGTCAGGGAAAAGCTCAGTGTTCCAGCTGTAGCCTGTCCAGCCGTCGCCCTCAAAAAGAATGTTGTTAAGCCCGGGAATAAGCTTTGAGGTTTTAAGACCGAAGCGCTCCTGAACATCTACCCAGTGCCAGTCCATATCAATGGTTGCAACAGTGATGGGAATATCCTTTTCTGTGAATTTTTCCATAAGTGACATATATTCCTGCTGGGTGTATGCCTTATATCTGCTCCACCAGTTGCCAAGGGCATAACGGGGCACAAGAGGCATCTGACCCGAAAGCGAGAAAAAGTCCTTCAGGCAGCCTCTGTAATCGTGATTATAAGCAAAGTAATATTCATCCTTTATGGTCTTTTTTCTTTCGCCGATGGTGCCGTTTTCGTTTAAAATGAGGCTTTTTGTGTCGTCAAGTACAGTGACACCGTTTCTTGACATAAGGCCGTCACCAAGGGGGATAGCACCTACAGTCTGGTCGAGAGTTCTATAAGTACCTTTAAGGTTGCCTGACTTATAATCGCTGACATCCTTGCCACCTCTGAGAGAAATGCCTGTCATTATTTCCTTTTTTGTGTCATATCTGAAAATAGTTTTAGTTGTGATTATGATAAGCACATCTCCGTCTTCAACAACCTTGTATTCTGGCTTTGCAAAGTTACGGCAGATAACGCACTGAGTAGGTGCATCTGTGAACTGGCCTTTTTTGTCGATTTCCACTCTAAGAAGTCTGTCTGAAAGCAGAGAAAGTCTGACACGATTTTTTGTTATAATAAATCTGTCATCGGTTTTGCTCTCGCTTTTCCATGAGAATGTGTCTTTGAAATATTTGCAGGGTTCACTCATATTTTAGACCTCCTTGCATTATAGTTGTTATAATGATATATTATTTTAATTACATTTTCAACTTAAATAAAAACTTTCGGCAAAAGGCACAAAAATGAACCTGTTTTTTCTACATATAAAATACTTCAATAATTATAAATTGCAATAGAAAAAAGTTAATAAATATGTTAGAATATGTAATATTAATGTGTATTTTTACACTTAAGGAGGTTCCCTATGGAAAAAAAGAAATATGTACCTAAAAAAGAACTGACAGCCTTTTGCGTTGCCGGTATGGGTCAGGGTATGATATATGCCCTTATGTCAAGCTATATCAGTGACTATTATCTGAATGTGCTTCAGCTTACACCTATGTTTGTGCTTCTGCTTATGCTTTTTGCAAGAATATGGGATGCTATCAACGACCCTCTTATGGGTATGATTGTTGACAGAAGCAACCTTAAAAGCGGCAAGATGATTCCCTTTATCCGTTTTGCTCTTGTTCCCGTGGCAGTTGTTACATTCCTTATGTACTTAAGCCCCAACCTTGATAAAACCGAGCTTATGATTTACTCCGCAATTGTTTATGTTGCATGGGGTATGCTTTACACAGTAGGTGACGTATCTTTCTGGGGAATTCCTAATGTTATTACACCTGATTCTGAAGAAAGAAGCTCAGTAATTTCTATCAGCAAGATTTTCAACAGTATCGGCTCAGCCGTACCCGAAGTGCTTTTCCTTGTTGTCGGTCTTATTATGGCTGCATGGGTTAAGGCTCAGGAGGTTACACCTGATCCTCTTGAAGTGCAGAAGAAAAAGTATCTTGTTATGGCTATTGTAACAGTTGGTCTCGGCACAATTCTTTACTCATGTGTTTGCACAGGTGTTAAAGAAAGAGTAAAAATGCCTTCACACAAGCGCCAGAAAGGTGAGCCTTCACAGCTTACCCGTATCTTTAAGTGCAAGCCTCTTGTGCTCGTGCTTCTTATGGGCGTTCTTTCAAGCGGCCGTTATATGGTATCGGCAGCTGCAATTCATGTTGCACGTTACTCCTTCTACATAGGTCCCGACCTTGCTACACTTGCAACTGAAGCTGAAAGAATTGCTGCAGTTGAATCAAGCATTTCAACAGTTAAAACCGTTTTCCAGATAAGCTCAATTATAGGTCTTTTCGGTGCAACCCTTCTTATGCCTAAGCTTATGAAGAAAATCGACTATAAAAAGCTCGTTATCGTAAGCTGTCTTGCAGGCTTTGCAGCAAGCATCGTAACAACTATCGTAGGCTGGTTCACAATGAATCTTTATGCCTGCATTCCCTTCATTATCATTTCCTGCATTCCTCTTGGCGTTATCAACACAGTCTGCTTTGCTATGATCTGTGACTGTCTTGATTATATGGAGCTTACAACAGGCTTCCGTGACAACGCTCTCGGTGCTGCCTGCCAGGGCTTTATCAACAAAATAGGTAACGCATTTGCAACCTCAGGCATTGTTATTATGTATATGGCTATTGGTCTTGAGCCTTCACAGATGCTTTCATCAACAGCAGTTGTGTCTGCGCTTGAAATGCCTGACAACCTTCGTTTTGCAATGTTCTCTCTCGTTTCAATAGTACCCGGCATCAGTATGCTTCTTTGTGCAATTCCCATGTTCTTCTATAAGATTGCAGGCAAAGAGAAGCAGAGAATTATTACTGAGCTTGCTGACAAGAGAAAAGAAAGAGGCGTTGAAATCAACGAATGATTTAATAAAAATTCAAATAAGATAAACAGCAAACAACATACAGGGTTGCTGTTTGTTTTAACAATTTAACTGTGCATTATAGAGAACCGGCGTTGTAATTTTATTTTGGGTGAGGAGAAATTATTATGACAGCTTTAATGTACGCTTCGTGTGCCGCAGGTGCGATTTTACTCGCTGCTTATATTGCTTTATGCAGAAACGGCAGAGTAATCAAAGGTTTATTTGTCAAGAGCTTTGTAAGTGTCAGCTATCTGCTTGCAGGTGCTTTTGCAATACTCTCAAATCCCGATTCGCTTTTTTACGGAATGCCTATTATCATAGCAGGTGTTTTAGGGCTCAAGGGAGACATATATCTTGATCAGAAATGGATGTATGACGAGCACAGGGATAATTATCTTCGAATAGGCTTTATCTGCTTTGGCCTGGGTCACTTTTTCTATATGTGGTCACTGCATCAGAAGATAGAGCTCACTGCTGCTGAGCATCTTATTCCTGTTGCAGGCGGTCTGTTTATGCTTGCCTTCAACCTGATTATGGAAAAGCCGACAAAGCAGGACTTCGGAAAATTCAGAGCTTTTGTGAGTGTTTATGCTCTTGTGCTTGGTTACACAACTGCTCTGGCAGTGCTTATTTATATAAAGACAAGCGCTCTCTTTGCACTTATCTTTGCTATAGGCTGTATTTCCTTTATGGTTTCAGACCTTGAGCTTTCACAGATGTATTTCTGCAAGGGAAAGAACAATTCGGTGAGATTTACAATAAATATTATTACATATTATCTTGCCCAGTTCCTTATTGCAATTACACCTGCATTCGTAAAATAACTCATATACAAAAAAATCCACCTGAATCCGTAAGGAAGCAGGTGGATTTTTCATATTTCTTAACAGAGCCTTAAAGGCATATGTACTTTTATATTATCAGAAAATAATGTGAAGCCATGCCTTTGTGAAAGCCTTTGTAAGAGCAAGCCAGATTGTTGTTGCAACGTAAGTGAAAAGCATAATTACATCTCCTTGAAATAGTGTCAGGACTTTCCTGCAATTTCATTATACCAAAATGAAATATAAAAATGCAATAGAAAAATAAAAAAAGATAAACAAATGATAAAAAAATATATCGGGAAGATAAATTTTTGATTAGCACTTTGCATTTTATATTAAATATGATATACTTAAAAAGATATACAAAAGGAGGTGCCGATTATGAAAAAAGCTCTGATGACTGCTCACGTTGCCTATGCAATTGAAATGTTCAATATACCCAACATTCAGCTTCTGCAGAGCATGGGTTACGAGGTGCAGGTTGCCTGCAATTTTGACGACAGAAGCTCTCTGAGCGATGAGAAGGTGCAGGCGCTGAAAGAAAAGCTCACTGCTATGGGTGTCGCATATCACAACATACCTTTTCAGAGAAATCCCATGAAGCCACAGAATCTCAAGGCTTTTCTTCTGCTTAAAAAGCTCATTGACCGTGAAGGCTTTTCTATGATACACTGCCACACACCCGTTGGCGGAATTCTCACACGTCTTGCTGCTGTCAGAAGCAGAATGCGCGGCACTAAGGTTATTTACACGGCTCACGGTTTTCATTTTTTCAAGGGTGCACCCCTTATCAACTGGCTTATTTACTTCACTGCCGAGTGGCTCTGCTCATTTTTTACCGATATCCTCATCACCATAAACAAAGAGGATTTTCACAATGCTGAAGCCGGACTTCATGCAAAAAAAGTGAAATACGTTCCCGGGGTGGGTGTTGACACGGCACATTTTGCCGGTACGCAGGGAAATCGCGCCTCTCTTTTAAAAGAAATATCTGCCGGGGAAGACAGCATAATCCTTCTCGGTGTCGGCGAACTCAGTGACAGAAAAAATCACAGTGTGAGCATTAAAGCACTCTCAGAAATCAAAGACGAAAGAGTGCACCTGGTTATTGCCGGCAGGGGAGAGAAAGAGGAAGAATTCCGCGCTCTTTCAAAGGAGCTCTCAATAGAAGACAGAGTGCATCTTCTAGGCTTCAGAACTGATATAGCCGAGCTTATGAAAAGCGCCGACATATTTGTTTTTCCCTCACTTCAGGAGGGCTTGCCTGTTGCACTTATGGAGGCTATGGCGTGCTCACTGCCTTCAGTGTGCTCAGAGATAAGAGGCAACACTGACCTTATAGAAGACTCTGAGGGTATTCTCTGTAAGGTTAATGATATAACTGCCTTCAGAGAGGCTGTTGAAAAGCTTATAAATGATGAGACTCTGCGTGGCAGCATGGCAGAAAAAGCTCTCGCAAAGAGTAAAGAGTACGATAAAAAAATAATTGAAGGTTATATGAGAGATATATATTCTATTTAAAAGGTGAAACATATGAATGAAATGAGATATAAGCCTCTTGTCAGCATAGTTATCCCTGTTTATAACGGCAGTAATTATATGAAAGAGGCCATAGACAGTGCTCTTTCACAGACTTATGAGAATATTGAAATTGTTGTTGTCAACGACGGCTCAAAGGATGAAGGAAAAAGTGATGCTATTGCCAGAAGCTACGGCGATAAAATAAGATATTTTCCAAAAGCAAACGGTGGCTCGTCTTCAGCGCTGAATAAGGGTATTGCCGAAATGAATGGTGAATGGTTTTCGTGGCTGAGTCACGATGACCTTTATTATCCTCAGAAGGTTGAAAAGCAGGTGGAATATCTGAATGCCCTTCTTGAAGGTGAAGAAGAAGCCGACCTTTATAAAAATGTAATCTTCACCGCCTGTGACTATATTAACGCAGAGGGCAGAGTCATTAAAAAAAGCAAGGCTGATAAAGAGACAGAATTATCATCTTATATTGCTTCAATCAAGGGTAACGAATATCTTATATGCGAGCCCACAAAATATAATTTCTATGGCTGTGGCTGTCTTGTGAATAAAAGGGTGTTTGCTGAAATTGGCGGCTTTGATGAAAAACTCAGACTGATCAACGACCTTGATATGTGGACAAGAGTTTATATGGGCAATTATAAGCTGCACTATATGAGTGAGGCTCTCACTATAGGCAGAATCCATGCAGGTCAGATTTCGCGCAGCATAGGCTTTTCTTATCACAATGCCGAGCAGGATATGTTATGGCAGAGAAGCCTCTTATGGCTTAAAGAAAACTGCAGTGATAACTTTGATGTGTTTTATCTTTTCGGCTCAAATGCCTTTGCTAAAACAAGATATAATGAAGGCGAAGAAGCCTTCAGCTTTGCAGAAAAGATATCTCCTGATAAAAAGGGTCTTCTTCTCAGCGCAAAAAGAAAGCTCATAGTTAAATCCAAAATAAGAAGTTTTATGAAAAAGGTGTATATGGCACTGTTTATGAGGTGATTTCAGTGAAAATAGTTCAGATAAATGTTACCTGCGGTGCGGGCAGCACAGGAAAAATCTGCCTTGCCGTCAGTGAACTGCTGAATGAAAAGGGAGTTGAAAATTATATCCTTTATTCTGAGGGGTCAAGTGATTATCCTTACGGTATAAAATATACAAATGACTTCGGCAGAAAAATGCAGGCGCTCAAGTCAAAGGTACTCGGCAATTACGGCTTCAATTCAGTGGCATTCACCAAAAAGCTAATTGCAGAGCTTGACAGAATAAAGCCTGACATTGTGCATCTTCACAACCTCCACGGTAACGGCTGCAGTCTGACGGTTCTTTTTAGTTATTTCAAAGAAAAAAATATAAAGCTTTACTGGACTTTTCACGATTGTTGGGCTTTTACAGGCTACTGTCCTCACTTTGATATGGTCGGGTGCCAAAAATGGCAGACACAGTGTGAAAGCTGTGAACAAAAATCAGCATACAGTTTCTTTTTTGACCGCAGTGCTGAGCTTTTCAATAAGAAAAAAGAGCTTTTCTCAGGCCTTGATCTGACAATTATAACACCGTCGCAGTGGCTGGCATCTCTTGTGAAAAAGTCGTTTTTATCCTGCTATGAGGTCAGGGTTATCAACAACGGCATCGACCTTGATGTATTTGCTCCGGTAAAAAGCAGCTTCAGAGAAAAATATTCCCTGCAGGATAACTTCATCATTCTTGGTGTTGCCTTTAATTGGGATGAAAGAAAAGGTATAGATGTGTTCGAAAAGCTTGCAGGTACCCTGCCGTCTGACTGCAGGATAGTGCTTGTGGGCACTGACGAAGCCGTCAGAAGCCGACTGTCCGAAAATATAATTGCCATAGACAGAACAGGCAATCAGCAAGAGCTGGCAGAGATATATTCTGCAGCCGATGTTTTTGTCAATGCAACCAGAGAAGACACCTTCCCCACAGTGAATATCGAGGCGCTTGCCTGCGGAACGCCTGTGGTAACGTTTGATACGGGCGGAAGCGGAGAAATTATAGATGACAGCTGCGGAATCAAGGTTAAAAAGAACGATATATCCGCAATTGAAAAGGCGATTATTCATATAAAAGAAAACAGCATTTTTACTCAGGAAAGCTGCCGCAGCAGAGCATGCTTGTTTGATATGAACGATAAATTCAAAGAGTATGTGGATAATTATAAATAACAGAAAAGATTTTAATCAGGTTGTGTAGTGTCAACCTGATTTTTCTTTTTGTCTGCTCTTGACAAAAGGAGCAGAGTATAGTATAATCAAAACGAACAAATGTTCGAAAAGAGGCATTGAAGTGAAAAGAATTATAATACATTCGGACATGAATTCCTGTTACGCATCTATAGAGTGCAGCATGAATCCTGAACTCAAGGGCAAGGCTATGGCAGTTGGCGGCAGTGTGGAAAACCGCCACGGAATTATTCTTGCAAAAACACCTGAAGCAAAACGCTACGGTGTTGTAACGGGCGAAGCTATATGGCAGGCAAAAAGAAAGTGCCCTGACCTTATAATTGTTGAGCCGCACTTTGATATATATATGAAATATTCCCGTCTTGCAAGGGATATTTATCGCCGCTTTACTGACAGAATTGAGCCTATGGGTCTTGATGAGGCATGGTGCGATATTACCGGGAGCATTTTGCTTTTCGGCAGTGTTGAAAATATCACTGATGAAATAAGAAGAGCCTTCAGAGAAGAGCTGGGAATAACCGTATCAATAGGCGTGTCTTTCAACAAAATTTTTGCAAAGTTGGGCAGCGACCTTGCAGGCTGTGACGAGGTTGTGACCATTACAGAAGAAAACTATAAGGATATTGTCTGGCCGTTACCTGTGTCTTCGCTTATGGGTGTCGGCAGGGGTACGGCAAAAAAGCTTCATGATTATGCTATCAACACCGTTGGCGACATCGCTGCAGCTTCACCGAAATGGATGAAGGCGGTTTTCGGGGTGCACGGTACTGATTTGTGGCGCTATGCAAACGGTCTTGATAATTCGTCGGTTGCCCTTGACGGCTTTGAAAGGGAGATAAAAAGTGTGGGTCACGGAATCACCTGCAAGGCTGACCTTGTCAACGATGAGGAGGTATGGAAGGTGTTTCTGGGGCTTGCTCAGGATGTTTCAAAGCGCCTGAAGGAAGAAAAACTGGAGGCTACGGTCGTGCAGATTGCTGTCAGGGATAATGAGCTTTGCAATATACAGTGTCAGGGCGAACTGGAATTTCCGTCGCAGTCAGCCTTTGAAATTGCAGAAAAGGCCCTTGCACTTTTCAAAAGCAATTACCGTTGGAGAAAGGATGTCAGGGCGCTGACGGTCAGAGCAATCAATCTTCAGAGTGAGGATACACCATATCAGCTTGATCTCATAGGTGAATATAAAAAAAGCGAAAGGCAGAAAAAAATCGACGATACGGTTATGTCGCTTCGTGAGCGTTTCGGCAACGATGCAGTGTTTAACTGCTGTCTTATGACGGAAGAAAAAGCTCCCGATATGACAAACAAGAACTCGCCGCTGCCTGTCAGAATCAATATGAAATAAGGTGAAAAAATGAAAAGCAGAAAAGTTTTCGTCAGGGTACTCGCCGAAATTGATGAAGAGGGGAGTGTTTCTCCGAAAAGCATAACCTGGGAAGACGGCAGGGAATTTATCATCGATAAGGTGACGTCAAAGCAGAGAGCATGCGCTACAAAAACAGGCGGCACCGCCATTCGTTACAGCATTTGTGTCTGCGGCAGGCAGACCTATCTTTATGAGGACGATGGCAAATGGTTTGTTGAAAGTGATATATAATTGAAACCCCATCGGTATAAAACGATGGGGTTAAGTGTTTATTTTATGAGAAATTCAGCCGAAAGCAATATAATGAGTCCTGCAATATTAGCCGCTGCGAACACGCCCAGAAACCTCATTACCTTACTGTCTTCAGACTGCATATAAATTTTAAGTGTTATAAGACTTGCCAGCGAGGCTATGGGTGTGCCGAGCCCTCCGATGTTTACACCTGCTAGAAGCTCCTTCCAGTTGTCGGTAAAAGTTGAAAGCAATATTGCCGCGGGTACGTTGCTGATAACCTGACTTGCGCATACAGCTGTCAGAAGTGTGTTTTTTTGAAGAAGCATCTGAAGAAAGTCGCGTATTGCTTCAACTCTGCCTAAGTTTTCAGAGACTATAAAGAAGCAGACAAAGGTCAGCAGAAGCATAAAATCGATTTCCTTGAGAATTCGTCTGTCCGCTAAGATAAAAACGATAACAACTATAACTGTTGTTATAACATAGGGAATAACACGAAAAACTGTGAGAAGGCACAGAATGAAAAGTACGGCATAAATGATAAGATTTTTAGGCCTGTCTATAGTTTCTCTTTTGAAGCTTTGCTCAGGCAGACTTTTTGGCAAAACCGGCATGGCTGCCGCTGCAAGAATAATGAAGCTTATTGCAGTCAGAGGAAGAACGCAGGAGAAAAACTCAACGGCCGAAAGATTATATGCCGAATAGAGAAAGAGATTCTGTGGGTTACCTACCGGGGTCGCCATACTTCCCAGGTTTGCTGCCACTGTCTGCAGCACAATAATCGGTACGGTTTCTTTTTTGCAGCCAAGGTCGCTCAGCAAGCCGAGAGTGAATGGTATGAAAACTATAAGGGCAACATCGTTAGTGACAAGCATTGAAATAAAAAAGGGGAGCATTACCAGTGTTATGCTGAGAAGTCGTCCGCTTTTTATGCGTGATAGCAGTTGATAAGTCAGCATCCTGAAGACGCCGACACTTTTGAAGCCTGCCACCACAGCCATAAGGCACATAAGAAGACAGAGCACACGAAAATCTATATATGTGAGGTATTCCTTATCGGGTGGAACTGCAAGCATAGTTGCAACAGCGCAGACTGCCGCTATGCAAAGAACAGCCTCCTTTTTGATGAAGGCTTTTATACGTGCGGGCATATAATCACTCCTTTTATGTTAAGGGAATTATAACACAAAGGAGTAACCTTTTCAATCGGATATAAAAAATAAGTACCCACCATAAGGTGAGTACTTTACCGGGGTACAACCGTCGGTTGCAGGATGCATAATCATAACCACCGGTTTTCACCGGTGGTTATGATTTTATTTATAAAAAATTGACTTGATAAAATCAAAAATCATATTAAAGAAAGCTTCAATATAATCGAAAATGTCAATTGTTACTGAAAAATCAGGAGCATATCTGAGAACAGTGGGAAGTCCTGTTTTTGCATCATACTTTTCAATCTGAACTGTGTGTTCACCGATTGTGAGATACTTATAAGGGATTTTGCAAACGCCGTTTTCATCGGGAGTAATTTCAACTGTTTTACCATTGTAGCCCCATGTAAGAGTGTAGTCTTTTACGGGCATTTCCTTTGTTACTGCATTCCAGTTTTCATCGTAAACTGTGTCCATGCTTGTGAATGAGATGATGCCATCACTGAGCTTTTCTGTGTTGATGACGGGATAC
>JAZNUW010000077.1:0-3181 GCA_045592465.1 Acutalibacteraceae bacterium
CGGAAAGCACGACTGGTCTGATTGGGAAGTTGAATATGACCCGAAGTGCTTTGACGAAGGTTATGAATCCAGACACTGCAAAAACTGCGACGCCACAGAAGGCAGAAATGTTCCCGCTATAGGTGAACACGACTGGGGCGAGTGGTCGATTGAATGGGAAGGCACCTGCACGGAAGATGGCAGTAAAGTAAGAGAATGCTCACGTTGTTATGAAGAAGATTGGGAAACCATTCCTGCTGTCGGTGAACACGACTGGGGTGAGTGGTCAATTGAATGGGAAGGCAATTGTGAGGAGTCAGGTGAAAAAATCAGATCATGCTCACGTTGTGGCGAAGAAGATTGGGAGACAATTCCCGCTATCGGTGAACATAACTGGAGTGAGTGGGAAATTGAGTGGGAAGCCACCTGCACAGATGATGGCCATGCTTTCAGATATTGCCTGAACTGTGGTGAAGAAGATGGGGAAATGCTTCCCGCAATCGGCGGTGAACACGAATTCGGTGAGTGGGAAATCCTTCAGAAACCGACTTGCACAGGTTACGGTGAATGCAGAAGAGTCTGTGCAAAATGCGGCCTCAATGATTATGAAATTGAAGAGGCTACAGGTCACATCTACGGTGACTGGATATGGGACGAAGTGAATATGTTCTGTTATCGCGTTTGTCACTGTGGTGCTATGCAGGGCTTCAAGTTCAATATAACCATAGACGGCGAAAACGGTCCTGTAATTATTCACCCTGATAATCCTGAATATGATTTTGATGTTGAGAATATTGTCAACGGTGACGGCAGATTCGTTCTTGTTGAAGAGGTGTTCAGAGAAAATCTTGAAGGTGATTGGGAAATCCATAAGGTTTTTGACATCACACTTAAAAATTCAGATGGTGTTCATGTACAGCCTGACGGCACAGTTAAGGTCAAGCTTCCTCTTGATTGGGAAAAAGACGGCGTATATAAGGTCTTCCGTGTCAATGACGACGGCACATGCACAGATATGAATGCATACCGTCAGGGAAGCCATGTTATATTTGACACTGACCATTTCAGCCTTTATGTTATAGTTGATGTTTCTGAAAAAGAAGATGAGCCTTCAGAGCCTGAAGCTCCTGAGGTTCACGTCTGCAAAGATGAAAATGCCGACGGAATCTGTGACAGCTGCGGACATGATTTCACTAAAGACTGTGGCTGCGCATGTCATAAATCAGGCTTGGCAAAGTTATTCTTCAATATTGGTCTGTTCTTCCAGAAGCTTTTCAAGAAAAATCAGTATTGTGAAGGCTGCGGAGCAGCACATTATTAAAACTTATTCGGCGAGCTTCGGCTCGCCGTTTTGCCTTTTTTCCCGCGTACAAAAAAAGAGACTTAATATTTATTCAAAATTCCATTAAACTATTGATAAAATTTCAACAATGGTATAAAATGGGTGCATAAACTTTAAAGGAGAAATCAAAATGAAAAAAATCAAAAAATCACTTTGTCTCATTCTTGCAGTTATAATGGTCATGTCCACTTGTATGGTTATGTCATCTGCTGCTGAAGAAAAGGCTGCTTATGTAGCTGATTACGACACAGAAACTCCCGTAGTTATCGTTCACGGCATGAGCCAGAACAACACTTATCTCGTTGACGAAAGCGGCAACTGGGTTAAGGATGACAAGGGCGCATACATTACTGCATGGCCCCTGAGAATCGAAATCCCTGCTCTTCTTAAGAATGCGCTGCTTCCCATGCTCGGCGCTATCGTAACAAGAAAAGACTGCGGTCTTGCTGCTGCTCTTGATAAGTCAGCACGTGAGGCTCTCTGGGTTATCGAAAAGGATAAGAAGGGTAACTATGTCAATGATGTTGTTGTTCCCTGCTATGAATGTCCCATGAGTGAGCTCAGCCCCGAAGTTAAGGAAGAATATTATAAATTCCTTCCCATTCAGGAGCTCAGCCAGATTGTGGGTGAGGATAACGTTTTCTATTTCGGTTATGACTCACTGGGCGATGTTACTGAAATCGCAGAGCATCTCAACTATTATATCCACGATGTGGTTATGGCTCAGACAGGCGCAAAGCAGGTTAAAATCTGTTCCATCAGCCTTGGCGGTACTGTTGCAATTCAGTATCTTGAAAATTATCCCGAGGATTATAACCTTATAAAGAAGGTTGTTTTTGTTGAGCCTGCACTTGACGGTTCAAATATTATCGGTGACCTTTTCATCGACAACCTCAGCTTCTATACAGACGAAGACCTTTATGAAAATGTGCTTGTAGGTCTTTTCGGTGAAACTCCCGTAGCATACCTTCTCAATATGGTGCTTCGCATACTTCCCAGAGATGTGCTTATGAATGCCCTGAGAGGTCTTGCAACAGGTCTTGTTGACCACGCACTGCGTCCTTCAACAATTCTCTGGGCACTTTGCCCCACTGCTTATTATGAAGAAGCAAAGGCAAAATGGCTCATGGATGATGAATACAAGGAAATCAGAGATAAGGTTGAATCCTTTATGAATGCAAGAGCAAACTTCAAGGATAACCTCTTTGAGCTTATGGAAACAGGCTGTGTTGTTGCTGACGTTGCTTGCTATGATGTTAATCTCTTCCCCATCTGCAAGGATTATAAGACAACAAACGCTGACAGAGTTATTCACGCTGCTTCAACCACTATGGGTGCAACCTTTGCCGATCTTGGCACAACTCTCGGTGAAAACTACAAGGCAGCCGGCACATACTGCAGCAACCCTGCTCACAACCACCTTTCACCCGACGGTGTAGTTGACGCAACCACAGGTTATATTCCCTGCAGCACATGGTACTTCAAGGGCCAGGCTCACGAGCTTCTTCCTCACAACGACGTTGCTCTTAAGCTTGCTATCCGTATCATGACAGACAACAATATGGTTGACGTTTATTCAAATCCCGAAGCATATCCTCAGTTCAATAACGGCAGACTTACAAACACTGTTAAGGAATATATGCTTGCATGGGACGAAGCAGACAAGAGCGCGGTTTCAGCTGAAGACAAGGCTGCAATTGAAAAGGCAATTGCTGATGTAAATGCACTTCTCAATGAAACTGTTGTTGACGTTGAGGCTTGGGCTGCAGCTGAAGAAAATCTTGAAAATGCACTTGCTGCTGCAGGCGTTATCGAAGATCCCGATCCCACTGTTATTGATAACGCTCTCACAAGCATTCT
>JAZNUW010000078.1:0-7238 GCA_045592465.1 Acutalibacteraceae bacterium
GTGAATAAGTTAGGGCGGGACACCCGCACCCGATTGTAAAAGGAATGAAGTCACAATGAAAAATAGTCCTTTAATAGACAAGTCAAAAGCTTTTGCTCTTGAAATTATAAAAGTGTGTAATTATGTTAAGCAAAATAAAAAAGAAACAGTTTTAACTAATCAACTTATCCGTTCCGGAACATCCGTTGGAGCAAATATTCGAGAGGCCTTTTACGGTCACGGTAGAGCTGATTTTATTGCAAAACTTCAAATTGCATTAAAAGAATGCAGTGAGAGTGAATATTGGATTGAACTGCTTATTGAAAGTGGTTATTATGATGACAGAAGAATCCTTGATATGTGTATAGAAGTGAAAAAATTATTGGTTTCTTCACTTAACACCACCAAAGCAAATCAAAAATAATTTGTTGCCATTTTAAGCTGTAAACACAAAAAACCTCGTTCTTTGAACGAGGTTTTTTCATTTATGTCCGCAGGACATAACTTCGTTCAGCGATACCCCAGACGCTGACTTCATTACGGCTATCAAGCCGTACTTCATTTTGCGGACATAAACGAACGAAGTTGCCTTAGGGCAAACGAAGTGCTTACGCAATGAAGTGTGCCTTTGGCACAAGGAAGTTGCCCTTCGGGTAAACGGAATTGATAAAATCGTCAACATTGCAATTATATAGTATGTGTGATATAATCGTCTAAAAATATAATTGAAAGCATGGTATGGAATGAAAGACAAATACTTAACATTTGGCCAATCTGTATTTCTCTTAGTATTAGGAGTATTTTTGGGAACAGTTTGTATTTTTGGAATGCAATATTGGAATGAGGAAGTCACAAAAGAAAACTGCACTTATATGGAAACCCAATTCCTTGGTTATCATATAATAAAGAATCGAAGCGGTATCAGAGAAATTGCTGTTGATTGTTCTGACGGTGAGCGATATTTCATAGATGGTGTATCTGTAAATGCGAAGTTAAAAGAAGATTTATCTGAAATGGATGAAAATGATAATGTTGAAATGTTGATTCATCCCAACGGTGCTACTATTGTTGAATTGCTGAACAATGATATCGTTTTACTTAGTTTTGAAGACTCGATTGATAAACTTAATAAAGAAGTTTCAGGTTTTCTTTACATTGGTATTTTTATGTATTTTTGTTCTTCTATAGGTCTGGTCAATATTGTGATAAATATGGTTAAAAAGATTAAATCAAAGAAAAGCCTTAGAAGTTTTGAGCAGAGTAACGGTGAAGAGTAAATTAGCGCGAAAGAGACAAATGTTATTTCTTACAAAACAGAAAATCGGCTTATCTGTTTTTGCTTAAAAAAATAACAAGACCCCGTATGAAAACGAGGTCTTGTTTTTTTATTTATAGGAGGTCGTATTATGATCTGCGTTATTGATAATATCTATTATCATATTCTGTGCCTTTGTTGCTTCAGGAATTGGGAAGAGGGGATAGGGATGATCCAGATTTTCTTCAACCACTATTGTGTGGTCAATTTCCATTTCATAAAGCAAATCAGAGAATTTCACTGCATCGGGATAAAGGATATCTCTTGTTCCAACAAAAATAGTGATGCGGCCTAAATGATGGAAGTTGCCGTAAATCGGGCTGACCATCGGGTCATGAACATCCTTGTCGCCTGCCCATTTCTGACCGATATCAACAGTGCCGAAAAGACCGAGCATATGGTCGTGAGGGGCAATTGAAAGAATTTCCTCATTTTCCATTGAAACGTCCATCCAGGGGGCAAGAAGAACAATATCGTCTGCCTGAAGTGCTGTGGGATAAAGATCTCTTATAATCTGGGCAAGAACGAGGGACATTGCTCCGCCTGAAGAGTCGCCGACAAGAATGATACGCTTCACACTCTCACGGCCGGCTATATCGAGATAAAGGTTAACCATGGCATCATACGCCTCTTCACAGGTGTAATTGGGCACCTTTAGATAAATAGGCATAACAATGGGTGTGCCTGTTTCTTTTGAAAGCTTGTTTATTATTTTCCAGTGGTACTTAAGCGGATTGTTGAGATAACCGCCTCCGGGTACATAAAGGATAATGGTGTCAGTGAAGACTTCTTCGTTGAAGCAGAAAATCTGCATTCCGTGCTCGTGTGTGTCATAATAGGGGATATCCACCTTCACCTGCTCGGGCTTGACATAGTCATTGAGATTCTGCACGGCACGGTCATTCAGGTTTTCGTAATAGCCGTCACCCTCTTCATATATTTTGTCGCGGTCAACCACAATCATAGCCACCTCAGACAGAGTTGCCATAACCGAGCGATGATAATAAAAATGTGATATACACCACAACAAAGCAAAAATGACAAGCACAGTGCTAAGAGCAAGCTTTGCTTTTTTCTTCATATTGTTTCTCTCCTCAAGTATATGTATCTCCATGATTAGTATATTATTTGATAAATATTACCGAAAAGAAAACAAAATATTATTATGTTGTTAAAAATATACAAATTATATACAAATGTCGAATAGTTTTGGTAAATATTAACAAAAACCGCTTCGTTTTAAGGGCATAATAACGATTAATGTTTTTCTTGTTGATATGCTGCACTTGACCGCATCGGCTTTTAGTAATATAATTAAGGCATAAGGAGAGGATAATATGCAAAATGAAACAGTAACAACGAAAGGTAACAGCCTTATAAATAAGGTTAAAAAGCTTATCGGTGTTGAGCCGGGAACAAAGCTTCAGCCGATGATTGCGTATAATTCGGCAATTTTCTTTTCAGGCGGTGGCCCCTATGTTTTAGGCTGCTATCTGCTGCCGTTTCTCACCAAGGTTGAAGGTCTTACCACAGCGCAGTACGGCACGGTGGCTTTGTTTTCATGCATCTGTGACGCCATTACAGACCCTATTATGGGCATAATTACAGACAGAACAAGGCATAAAGACGGCAGACACAGACCGTATCTCAAATACGGTGTCATTCCTGCTATGATAGCGTTTTTCCTGATGTGGAATTCCTTCGGTATTTCCGATTCTTGTCAGGGTGGCGACACAAAGCCCGTAATGATTTATTACATATTTGCCTATATGCTTTATAAAACCGTCAGCACAATGATTATGGTGCCTCACACGGCTATGCTTCCGGGAATTGCCCCGGGATATAACCAACGAACCCAGTTTAATGCAGTGCGCACCATTATGGATGCGGTTGCAAGCTATTCCTCATTCTTTGTTGCTGCAACGGTACTCGGTGGCATAAGCGGTATATTTGTAACACCCTCATTTGGCCCTGAGCACAGAGGCAGATTCACTCTTATGGCGGCAATTCTTTGCCTGTGGACAAGCCTTCCCCTTATTTTCACCTATAAGGGTACCAGGGAAGAAAGCTCCGTCGGTCAGCAAAACGAAAAGCTTGACCTTGGTGAATTCTTCGGTCAGTATATGAAGGTGCTCAGAAACAGAGTTTTCCGTCAATACTTCCTTTTCGGCTTTATCATGCTTTTCGGCTCAGCCTTTGTTTCCCAGACCTTCTATTATTTCCTGGAAACAGTTCTTCATCAGGAAAGCAACTACTCAATGCTCACAATTGCTCAGGCAGCAGGTGAAATACTCGGCTTCCTGCCTGCATACTTTCTTTCAATAAAGAAGAATAAGCAGCTTCCTGCAAAGGTGTTTATGCCTGTGGCGGTGTCTGCACTTGGTCTTGCGTGGCTGACAAGAAACAGCAACACAGCTGTATTTATCTTCATAGTTGAGTTTATGTACGGACTCGGACTTTCGGGCATGGCAAGTGTGCAGAACAATATCTTCCCCGATGTTACAGACGTTGACGAAATGATAACAGGCGAAAGACGAGAGGGTGTTATTGCAACATTCTCAACCTTCATCAAAAAGTTTGTCAGCGGCTTTGCAGCCTTCGGTATAGGCAAGCTTCTCGGCTGGTTCGGTTATAATACTCAGCTCGCTGCCGCCCAGCAGACTCCAAGAGCAGTCTTTGGTGTAACTATCTGCTTTACGGTTATTCCCATGGTGTTTATGTTCTTCTCATTCCTTTCAATAATGAACTATAAGCTCACAAGAGAAAAGCTCACATTCATAAGAGAAAAAATCAAGGAAAAGAAAGAAAACGGCTTTATTGAAATCACAGATGACGAAAAGAAAGACCTGGAAAAAATCGCAGGTCAGAAGTTCGAAAATATGTGGATAGGTCAGTAATATGCACAACTGAAAATAATGGGCACATTCCGAAAGGAATGTGCCCTTAAGCTTATGCCTGATATTCAATAAATGCGTAGTTTATTGTTTTTCTGCTGTGGGTGTAGGTTATATAAAGCTTGTTGCCTTCAGCAATAATTGCAGGGTATGAGTATTCAGCAGCAAGGTTAAGCTTGTTATTCTCAAGGGTCATAACATCTTTCCATGTTTTGCCGTTATCCTCAGAAACTGAAAGGATAAGGCTGTTTCTGACCTTCATGCCTGCAGGTGTATGCACGAGCCACAGCCTGCCGTCATCAGTCATAACACAGTCAATGCCGCTGTAGTTATTCATAAGACCTGTTGAATAAGCCTCAGACCATGTTCTGCCGAGATCGGTTGATTCACTTCTGTAAATGCGGCCGCAGTCTGTTCTGAACATAGCATGGACTATGCCCTCGCTGTCTTGCCAGATAGTGGGCTGAATCATGCCGATATCCTTGCCGTTAACGCCCTTGGCAGTGATGAAGTCTGTTTTCTGCCATGTTTTGCCGCCGTCAACTGAAAGGTCAAAGAAAGCCTTCCAGAGTCCCTGCTCAGTTGAAGCACCTGCAATAATTGTGCCGTCTGAAAGAATAATGCTCTTGTTTCTTACGGGGCCTCTGCCGCCGATTGTGTCGCCCTCAACAAGCTCCTTGGGCTGAGTCCAGGTTTTGCCGCCGTCATATGTTTCGGTGTATTTTGTTACCCAATAGGGGATTTCCTTGCCGACCTTGTAATAAAGTCTGATGTGGGTGCCGAAGTTGATAAGCACGGGATTCCAGTGTGGAACGGTGTCTTCTGAGGGTACCTGAGCAGGTGTGCTCCACTCGCCGTTTTCATAAACACTGAACCAGATTCTTACATCGTCTGCGCCCTCGCCTGTGCCTGCGAAATATGCGCTCATAAGTCTGCCGTCATCCATTTTAACAACGGTGGAAGCATGTGATGATCTGAAGTGCTTGTTCTTTTCGAAAAGTCTGCCCGTTTCGGCAGTGTACTGAATGTCACTTTTTTCATTTGTGCTGCCCTGGAAAACACTGATGAATCTTTCCATAAAATCAGCTAAAACACTGACAAAAACCGATTGGCTCATAGATGAACTGTCTTCTTTGCAGGCGAGCGCCTGAGTGCTGAAAAGCATAATAAAACAAAGAACTGCTGCGATAATTTTTTTCATAATTTAAACCTCCATAGGATATTTAAGGCCGAGCTGATGTCTGCACTCGTCCATAATTTTCATACATTCAAGTGTGCTTTCAAAGGGAATGTAATCTGATTGCTTTTTGCCCTGACGGATTTCTTCGGCTACACGGTCAAACTCGTTAAGATAGGTGGTTTTGCCGAAGGAAACTCTGTTGCCCTTGGTACCCTTGAGAATAACGGCAGGTGCAACGTGGAACATAGGCAGGTGAATTTTTCCCTCTGTGCCCTCTGCAACAAAGCTTTCATTGAGCTTTTCAAAGGATATATGAAGCTCGCACTGCATTGAGCCGTAATGAAGCTTTATGTTTTCTTTAATATCAATACCGTTTTCGAGCACACCCTCACACTCAATTTTATCGGGCACACCGAAAAGGTTATAACAATAAGTTATGGGATAAATGCCTATATCCAGAAGCGCTCCGCCTGCTGTCATAGGGTCAAGAACTCTGGAATCAGGCTTCTTTTTAAGACCGGGATATTCGTGGTGAATTTTTACCTTCTGCACCTTGCCGATTTTGCCTGAATCTATCCATCTTTTAAGAGTCAGGGATGTGTCTGAAAACCAGCTCCACATAGCTTCGGCAAAATAGGTGTCATTTTCTTTTGCTGTTTTAATGAGAAGTTCCACATCCTCTGCGCTTATGCCTACGGGTTTTTCGCAAAGAACAGGCTTTTTCATTTTAAGAGCCATAAGGCTATATTCCACATGAGATGTGTGGGGAGTGGCAATATACACACCGTCAACACTTTCAAAGGATATTGCTTCCTCCGGTGTTTTGCAGACTCTTGCATCATACCTTGCTGCAAAAGCCTTTGCCTTTTCGTAATTTCTTGAATAAACGGTGACGATTTTATGCTCGCCCTTTATGATGCTTCGGGCAGTTTTATCAGCAATGCTGCCTGCACCGATATATGCCCATCTGAATTTAGCCATATCACTTACCACCTTTCTTCAAAATCCACTGACCGTTTTTGTTTTCGAAGCAGTCAGGCAGATAGGGGAGTGTGAAATCAAAGGTGGCCTTAAGACAGTCTCTGCCTTTTTGCACTATTGTGGCAATTGCCCATGCGTGCATACCGATTATGCCGTCAGCCTTATAGAGCTTATTGGGTACACCAAGTCCGGTGAGCACCTCTGAGAAATCGAAGGCCTCATAGCGAAGATAATCCTTGTCGCCCCAGATAAGAAATGTGGGTGGGAAATCCTTGTGTGCGGGCGGAGTGAAATATCTGCCGTTATTGCTTTGCAAAAATCGGGGAATTTCTTTATACGGTACGCCTGCAAAAGACGAAACCATCATTTTGATGTCGGGGAATTTCGACTGAGGCTTGCTTTTATCTGTAAGACTTGTCAGGTTGTGACAGCCACATATTGAAACCATTGCTCTGATACTGAATTCATCACGGTGTCTGAAAGTGATGCCAAGCTTATCATAAAGACTCTTGTCAGCACAGCAGGCCGAAAGATAAGAAATATAATATCCGCCTGCACTTTCACCTGCAATAACAATGTTGTCAGTGTCTATGCCGTACTGTGAAGCATTATCAAAAATGAAATCAACAGCTGAGAAAACCTCGTGAAGCTGCTCAGGGAAAATCTTTTCGGGGGCATAGGTGTAGCTCACACTGGCACACACGAAGCCCTGCTTTGCCCAGTTTGAAATGTAGGTGTTGCGCATATCGGTTACACCTGAAATGAAACCGCCGCCGTGAATATAAAGAAACAGAGGTCTCTTTTCCTCCTTATCTTTATCGGGGATAAGGAAATTGATATACTGAGCCTTGCCCTCACCGTATTTCACGCGTTTGGTCAGTGTCACGTT
>JAZNUW010000079.1:0-8595 GCA_045592465.1 Acutalibacteraceae bacterium
CTTCCTGACAGCATCCAGAGCAAAAGCTGAACAAAGATAGCTGTGTTCGCCACCGTCCCATATTGAGCAATAGGGATTGGAACCGTCAATATTGGTTACCGCTTTGTTTTTGTCAAAAACGGGACTGTCATAATAATAGTCCCGGTATTGGTCATGAAGAGCAAACACATAGCCAAGCTCACGGCAAGCATCGGAAAAAATCTTAAATCCGTCCCAACCGCCTGCTTCCTCACAAGGTGGAAGAATATAGGGGTGCTTGTTGTCATATCCGTCTTTGCCCCAACCGTCAGTATGAATATAAAGCTTGTCAAGACCGAGTGCCTTCAGTCTTTTCATTTCCTCTGTACGCTCATAGAAGGTGGCGCAAAGAAGTTCATTTGAACCGTTCTTATTATAGAACTGGGATTTTTCATTGATTTTTGAGAAAATCTTATGGTGCAGAACAGGTGCACCGATAATATTTCTGATATTGGGATTTTTTTGAATTTTTTCATCAAGGGTAACTAATTCGTTTCTTTCAAAGAGATAGTTACGGTAATCCTTGGCAACTGTGTTATAATCTCCGTTATTGTGAAAAATAAAGAGTATTCTTCGTTCATAAGAGAGCTTGCCCAAAGAGGACTGCCAATAGGCGGTGTTAAGAAACGCCCCATGCCTTCCGAAGGAAGTACATACGGATGCATCATAGGGTGTTTCAACCACAGCTGAGTATGTATGGCCGTCACATACTCTGCCCCAAATCGGCAGATAACATTCGCCTGTATTTATGGGCCTTTTGACATTTTTGTAGCTATGATTGACAAAATAATTCTTTTTATATCCGTCGGGAAGAATAAAACCCTGACGCATTGAATCGACATGGTAGGAATTTTTGCCTTTTGTTTTTGAATTAAAGGGAGCAGGAAAACAAAGACCTTGAATTTCGCAGCCTATTTCGTCTTCTGTTTTAACAGAAAAAAAAACTTCGTTTTCTCCTGTGACTTCAGCAGTGCAGATTAGCGTAAAAGGCAATTTCTCACCGGCAAGGAAAAAATCAGAATATCTTGTTACAATTCTATTATCTGAATACTCTGTTTTTATGCTTTTGGCAGATTTGAAAGGTATATCTTTATTTTTTTGTTTGCTGTCGATACTTTTGCAAACGGAAACAAAAGCCTTTCTTCCGTCACTTATCCATGAAAATCCGTTATAACAAACCTTATAAGAATCATTTTTTTCATTATAGCTAATTCTTATTTTTTCTTTCATCAGAAACTATCCTCCTCAAAAATATTACCGTACTAATTATACTCTTAATATTCTGACAAGTCAATTATTTATATCCTAATCCTCACCGCAGACACACCGCCCATTTCAGGCTTTAGGGAGGCGTAAAGCCGTAAAATGTATGTTGCCAAACTTACATCAAATCGTACATCAATCGGAACGTAAAATTCAGTAATATATAGTAAAAAACGGTAAAATTCCAATTTTCCGTTGATAGTGACAGTAAGTTATAGTAACATACAGTATGATATGAATTGTGGGAGCCGAGCCCCCCACAATGAAGTCATTGGATAAATAAATCTCCCGAAACCTTAGTAAAATCAAGGGCTCCAAGAGATATTAAAAATGTAAACAGTCGGTTTTACGACAAATAAATATGTGAATAGCAAAGAGGATAGCAAAAGCTGTCCTCTTTTTATTATGCAAAAAAAGCGATCATAAGAGGATCAAATAAAACAAAATATCATACATTCCTGCCGGTTATATTAAAATATTATAATAATACCTCCGAACGAAACTGCAGCTCTGTGGCTCATCGGAGAAAGTGCCTACTTTATATTTTACTATCATTTATATTAAAAAAACAACCGCCGTGGATGCAAAAATCCTCGGCGGTATTTTCTATTCTTATAACTTTATCTTAAAGTTTGTTTACATCCGCATCAGTAATAATGTGATAGCCTGCATCCTCAAGAGCTTTTTCAGCCAGAGCATTGTCTTCCACTCTTATTACAACATAAGCGTGTTTTTCTGTACGGGACATAAAAGCATAAAGATAATCCATATTGATTTTCTTCTCATCAAGAACACTGAGTGCTCCGGAAAGCTTACCGGGAGCGTCGCCGATTTTTACGCCCACAACGTCATTCACCTTTATGAGATAGCCTTCTTCGGTAAGAACCTTTTCTGCCGTCGCAGTATCATTGACGATAATACGAAGCATACCGAAATCCTGAGTTTCTGCAATAGAAAGAGCTCTCATATTAATGTTGTGCTCAGAAAGTGCCTTGGTTATGGAAACCAATGCACCCTGCTTGTTTTCTACAAATACTGTTAATTGTTTAATAGCCATAACGAATCCTCCTTGTTTTTATATAAGCTTTCTCTTGTCAATAACACGAACTGCCTTGCCTTCACTTCTTGTAATGCTCTTGGGTGCAACAAGATGAACTGCAGGATTTATACCAAGCATAATCTTCATTGCATTAGCAAGGGATTTTTCCATAGCAATAATGTCAGCAACCTTGTCAGTGAATTTTTCTGCTGTCATTTCAACATTAACTTCGAAAGTATCAGTATTGTTCTTTCTGTCAACAACAATCTGATAGTTGGGCTCATAGCCCTCTTTCAGAAGAACAGTTTCAATCTGGCTCGGGAAAACGTTTACGCCACGGATAATAAGCATATCGTCTGTTCTGCCCATGGGCTTTGCCATTTTGACAAGAGTACGGCCGCAGGAACACTTTTTACGTGAGAGAACACAAATGTCACGGGTACGGTAACGCAGAAGAGGGAAAGCTTCTTTATCAAGAGAAGTAAATACAAGCTCACCCTTGCTGCCCTCGGGAAGAACTTCACCTGTATCAGGATCGATGATTTCTGCATAGAAATGGTCTTCGTTAATGTGCATACCTGTCTGCTCACTACACTCAAAGGAAACGCCGGGGCCGGTTGTTTCAGTAAGACCGTAAATATCATAAGCCTTTATGCCGAGTGTAGCTTCAATACCTCTGCGCATTTCTTCTGTCCAGGGCTCTGCGCCGAAGATACCTGCTTTAAGAGGAATATCCTCAGGCTTGTAGCCCTGCTCTTTGAGTGTTTCACCTATATATGCAGCATATGAGGGAGTACAGCAAAGAATAGTAGCGCTAAGGTCAGTCATGAACTGAATCTGACGCTCGGTGTTACCCGATGACATAGGAAGGGTGAGACAGCCGACCTTATGTGAACCGCCGTTAAGACCGGGGCCACCTGTGAAAAGGCCGTAGCCATAAGCAACCTGACATACATCCTTGTTTGAACCGCCGGCGGCAACAATTGCACGAGCGCAGCAGTCTTCCCACAAATCAACGTCCTTCTGTGTGTAGAAAGCAACTACACGGCGACCTGTTGTGCCTGATGTTGACTGAATGCGTACACAATCATCAAGAGGCTTTGCAAGAAGGCCGTAGGGATAAGCATCACGTAAATCCGCTTTTGTAAGAAACGGAAGCTTGTGTAAATCTTCAATTCCGTTGATATCTTCAGGCTTTACACCTTTTTCGTCCATAAGATTGCGGTAATAAGGTACATTTTCATAAACGTGCTTTACCTGCTTGACGAGCTTTTCCGATTGAAGCTTTTTCATTTCTTCAAGCGGCATTGTTTCAATTTCTTTCTGATAGTAATTTTGTGCCATTTAGAACACCCTTTCTTTTTGTATCTGAGTCTCTTACTCAGACCGTAATGTCGTTTCGGAGTGTGAAAAGGGCAAACAAAAAACGCCCTGTGCATTCCGAAAAAGAATACAGAGGACGAGAAAATTAACTATCCCGTGGTACCACCTCAGTTCGCTGATGTTTCACAACAACAGCCTTATCAGGTACAACCATACCTTAGTTCTGTAACGGGAACTCCCGTTGCATCCTACTAGAGATTTCTCTCATTCAGCGCACTGCTAACAGAAGGAATTCGTGAAGGACGTCTTCTTTGCCTCGCACCGACCGGCAACTCTCTCCAGATTATTTCCAACCTACTTGTTTCTGCTCACTGCATTTAGCCTTAAACAACTGCCTATTGGATCGCTGTTTATGTTTTGGATTATATTCCTTTGATTATTAAATGTCAATACTTTTTTTGCAAAAAATGAAATATTATACAAAAAAATTTCAAATGAAGTGAATTTATATATATAAAGCTGTGAAAACTCAATAAAATATACCTGTCTTATGCATAAACATCAAATCATAAGACAGGCTTTTAAATGTTTTATTTTATCTGTGCTTCTACGAGGCTGCCCTGACAGTACTTCTTGCGAAGAACCGGCTTTTCAATTTTTCCTGTGGGGTTTCTGGGCACCTTTTCGAAGATAATTTTTCTCGGTCTCTTGTATCGGGGAAGAGCCTTACAGAATTCGTTGATTTCTTCTTCTGTGCAGCTCACGCCGTCTTTAAGCTCGATGATTGCAAGGGTCTTTTCTCCCAGTCGCTCATCGGGAATACCGATAACTGCAACGTCCTTGATTTTCTCGTGCTTGCGAAGTGCATCTTCAATCTGAACGGGATAGATATTTTCACCGCCTGAGATAACAACATCCTTTTTACGATCAACAAGATAAATGAAGCCATCTTCATCTTCTCTGCCCATATCACCTGTGTAAAGCCAGCCGTCCTTGAGAACTTCGTTTGACGCCTCTTCGTTCTTGTAGTAGCAGAGCATTACGCCGGGGCCCTTGACAATGAGTTCGCCGATATCGCCCTGGGGAACCTCCTCCCCTTTTTCGTCAACAATTTTTGCTTCCCAGAGATAGCCGGGCTTACCGATTGCGCCGACCTTGTGGATGTTTTCAACACCAAGATGTACACAGCCGGGGCCGATTGATTCTGAAAGACCGTAGTTTGTGTCGTACTGATGGTGCGGGAATATACTCATCCAACGCTTGATAAGGCTGGGAGGTACAGGCTGAGCACCGATGTGCATAAGCCTCCACTGTGAAAGGAGATAATCGTCAAGGTTGACTCTGCCGCTGTCTATTGCATCAAGCATATCCTGAGCCCAGGGCACAAGAAGCCAGACGATTGTACATTTTTCTTCTGTGATTGTACGAAGAATCCATTCAGGCTTGACACCTCTGAGGAGAACAGCCTTGCTACCGCTGAGGAGACTGCCGAACCAATGCATTTTTGCACCTGTGTGATAAAGAGGCGGAATGCAGAGGAAAACATCATCTTCTGTTTGTCCGTGGTGGTTCTGCTCTGTCTGACAGGATGAAAGAAGAGCTTTGTGGTTATGTAAAATAGCTTTCGGGAAGCCGGTAGTACCTGATGAAAAGTAAATTGCTGCGTAATCCTCTTCTTTCAGCATAACCGGAGGTGCTTCAGATGAACAGTAATTCATCATGGCACAGCAGTCTTCGCTGTAGGCAGGACCGTCTTTGCCTACATAGAACATAGTTTTTACATCGGGAATGTCGTTTACGATTGAATCAATTCGTTCGATGAATTCCTTGCCGAAAATGAGAACCTCACAGTCTGCAAGCTCAAGACAGTATTTGATTTCATCGCCTGAATAACGGAAATTCATAGGCACTGCAATGCAGCCTGCCTTAAGAATACCGAAATAAAGCGGAAGCCATTCAAGTGAGTTCATAAGAAGAATTGCAACCTTTGTGCCTCTTTTGAAGCCGCGGCTGAGAAGGAGATTTGCAAAGCGGTTTGCTCTGCGGTCAAAGCTTTTCCATGTCATTTCACGGCGGTAAGGTGTGCCTGCATTTGCACTTTCTATAAGACTTGCCTCTCTCCAGGTTACGGCACTGTCGCGCTCCTCTGAGGGATTAACCTCAACAAGAGCAATTTCTGAGCCCTTGAATCGGGCATTGCGTTCAAGTAAATCTGTGATTACCATTTCAATTTTCTCCTTTATAGGGTGCTGTTATATCTTCGAACAGGATTTTTCCCATTGCCTTTAATCCAACAATTATTTATGATGCTGAAAAATACTTTATAAATTTAACACATCAAAGCGCAAAAGTCAAGTGGTTACAAGTGAATAACATCTTAAACTCTGTTATAATTTGCTCTTTTGGTCTGGTCAGGATTACACTCACCGTTCTAACTGTGAAATTCCTTTGCTTTTATATAATCAATAACGGTTTTCAAGCTTTTGGATATCCGTTTATTCTTATGATAAATAAGCTATTTCCGTATTTCTACATTTATGTCACATATATCGGGATAACAGAGTGCACTCCCCGATTCAGACGAGCCGAGGATTTTTTTCGCCCTCAGGTTGAGATTTTTTCAATATATAAGTTATTGCATTTCGCACCTGACAGAGTTATTATTATTTCACAAGCAAGGAAGGTGACGGCTATGACAATTAATCTTGGAGAAAATATAAAATTACTGCGCAGACAAAAGGGCATCACACAGGAAAGCCTTGCCCGGTATCTCGGTGTTTCTTTTCAGAGTGTGAGCAAATGGGAACGCGCCCTGGCTTATCCTGACATTACACTTCTTCCCGCCATTTCAGGCTTTTTCGGTGTGACTACAGATGAGCTTTTAGGTGTCGGCAGGCTTCAGGATGAAAAGGAGCTTCTCAGGCTTCTAGAAGAATATGACAACCTTCTCTGGGATGTGGAAAACAAAAAGAAGGCCCTTGACAGCCTTCGTCAGAAATATCCTTATGATTTCGGAGTGCAGCACAGATATATGACTATGCTCCTGTCACAAAAGCGCGAGGATGTTGTCACCTGCAAGGATGAGATTCTCAGAATTTATGAAAACATCAAAAACAACTGCACCGATGACGCCATACGCATCAGCGCAAAAACTGCCTATATATCATATCTGATTATTATGTCAGACATAAAAGACAGCGGCATCACCTATGATGATGCTCAAAGGGTAATTGATGAGCTGCCTTCAGTTGACGATTGCCGTGAAAATTTCTGCTTTTATCACAAGCACTTCTGCAATTCTTCCGAAAAGGTGCACGAAACAATTGAAAAAGACATATTCAGACTCTATGATTCTCTCTCAGGCTTATCTTATGACCGAAAGCTGTTTTCACTTGATTATCGGATCGACCTTCAGGAAAAAGCGATAAAAGCTCTCAATTATATTTACAGCGACGGCAATTACGGCAATATGTGGAAAGCCGTTACATTTTCCTGCCACGGTGTGCTGGCTGTTTTCTATTATGAAAAGGGCAGTTATGAAAAAACACTTTATAATCTGAGAAAAGCTGCAGAGCTTGCCGTTAAGTTTGATGCGCTTGACAGATACACCACTATGCACTCTCCCCTATTTGAAGGCAGAATTTTCGATAAACACTCCCTCGGAAGCGATTATAAGGCAGTGCCTGTGCTGAAGGAATATATGACGGTGCACTATAATTTTTCCGAAGACTTCCGCTGCTCGGCAGAGTACAGGCAAATATTATCAATGCTAAAATAAAACTATCAGCGGTAAGTTAATCCTTACCGCTGAATTTATATGCCGTAACTGCCCGTTGACGGGTCAATAAACAGCGGGATTTTCGGCTGAATGAAGGTCAGAACAATGAAGGCAAGAAAAATAGCGCACATCAGTGCAAAGGCTGCTGTCCCGGGAATGTGCAGGGAAGGCGCCTGCCTGAAGAGTCTGTATTCAAGGCAGAATGTCACTGCGGCGGCAATAAAGAATATTGCTATGTTAAACCAGTCTGCCGATTTGCCCAAAGCTCCTGTGTAGGTGTAAAAAATCAGGGGAATTGTGATAAGGCCTGCAAGAGTGCCGAGCAGCTTGACCTGCCAGAAATCTTCATAATGCCTGCCCCGGAATTTCCACTGAATCAGAGCAAATATGAAAAGCGGAATAAACAGCAGCTTCATATGCTCCCAGGTTGACTCGTTGACCGCCGCAAAGGGTGCAACCACGACACTTTCGTTTGTCCATTCATAAAGAAAATGCAGAAGCACACCGACTATTCCTGTGAAAACGAATCCGATTTTTGCCCAATTTATAAGTGTTTTTTTCATATGCCACCTCCATATACTGACTTATTCAGTATATTCCGGAAGGGTGGTTTTTATTATTCCCCCGACGAGGTATATTTTTCCTTTTATGACATTCTTTTCTTGACTAAAGTGTTAACATATGATATATTTTAATTAAAGACATTTGTCGAACAAAAAAGGAGGAATATCTATGAGAAAATCAAGAAAATTGCTGTGTTTGCTTATGACGGTGATTATGCTTTTCAGCTCTCTTCCCGTGGCTTTTGCCATTGAAAGCACCTACACCGTCAAAGCAGACGAAAGAATCGTCGTTGCGATTTCTGAAGGGGATAAAATTTATGTGAAATTCGTTCCCGAAAAAACAGCCGTATTTGAATTCAAATCAGATGCGTCAGGCGATGATGACCCCTATGCTTACCTCTATGACGAAGCGGAAAATGAAATTACAGACGGTGATGATGACATCGATTATAATTTCTGCTTTGAAGCATCATTGGAGGCAGGAAAGACCTATTATCTTTTAATCGGTGCATACAACACCGATGATATAACTATGGGGCTCACTGTTACAACAGGCCATATTCATGAAAACCTCACAGAAATACCTGCAGTACCCGCAACCTGCGCTCAGG
>JAZNUW010000080.1:0-2678 GCA_045592465.1 Acutalibacteraceae bacterium
AAAAAGGGCTGCCATAGTGACAGCCCGATTTTATTACATATTAAAAATTAGTATGTAAATGTGTAAACGTCATCAAGTGAACCGGCAAGACCGATTGTTGCAGTGATGAATGCTGCTTTACCTGTACCTGAACCGTCGAGAGGCATCTTGATTGAAAGAACTGTGAGTCTGCCTTCGCCGTCAACTGTTGCTTCAACAGTAGCGCCGGGATAGTCCATATCAGCAGCTGTGATAACGATGGGATCTGCATCGAGAGTTGCAAGGTTAAGGGGATCCATGATTGATTCATGGTTTACAGGGTTAACTGTGTTTGTGCCGTCGAATGTTGACTTTTCAGCAACAAGTGTGATTGTCATCTTGTAGCCGTCGCCTGCTGCTACTGCAGTTGCATTAGCAATACCTGCTTCTGTGAGCTTAGCTTCTCTGCCACCGGGAGTGATGTGATCAAAGAGCAGTCTTGCGGGATCGTCAAGAGCTGCACCGTTGTTGTAGTCATGCTCTTTTGTTGATGAACCTGCGAACTTGTCAACTACGGGCTGAACGATCTTCTTAACTGTGTCGCCACCCGGACAGTCTGTAATCTGGATAGCTATTGTGCTGTCCTTCTTTACATGAACTGCGCCTTTGTAGTTCTTTGTGCCGTTGATAGCCTTGTTGTAAGCTTCAGCGATTTCTGCCTTTGTTGAGGGAATCTTTGCGTCGCCTGAGGGAGCCTGTGTGGGAGCTGTTGTGTCGCCACCTGAAGGAGCGTCTGAGGGAGCCTGTGTGGGAGCCTGTGTAGGTGCCTGAGTAGGTGCCTGTGTGGGAGCCTGTGTTGCGCCAACATTTGCTGCTGCACCTTCGAGTTTGAGATCACCATCAATTGTGATGTTGATACCCTTTGATGCGCCAAGACCGAAGCCGCCTAAGAAAACGATAAGAGCTACGAGTACAATAGCAACAATCTTAATCTCTTTTTTCATGGTTAAAATAACCCCTTTCAAAAAATTTGCGTTCTTTCCTGAACGCGTTTTCCGTAATAATGGCTGTCTCGGTTACAAACACGCGCAGTCATTTACCTAATAAAATTACAATATTTTTGCAAAAAAGTCAAGTGCTTTTTATTCTTTTGTCTTAAAGATTTTGCTTTTTTGTTTTCCACTATGCAAACTTCGACTTTTTATACAAAATAGACTCAGCTTTAATGTGCAACTTGACGAAGCCCCTTGTCTGCTGCTTCAGGCAGTTTTCTCAGGGTGGGTCTGATGCTGACGAAGAGGGAAGTCTGATGTGGGGGCGGCTCCATAACCGAACGGCGTTCGGTTCGGCGACACGTCGCCGTAAATCGCACCGCGATTTAATGGAGCCGCCGCACCACTTCCCTTAAAAATAAAACTTACCTCCGCTTATAATCGACAGACTCCACCGTTTCAGTGAATCCGATTTGCGGCAGCGGACGGAAAGCTTGCACGGCATTTCCCCGCGACCACAATTTTGCATTTTACACTTTGCATTTTGCATAATGATTTGTCAAACTAAGTGCAACACTTTTTAAGCGAATTCTCAAATAAATCCAAAGGTTTTTGGTAATTTAAAACTTTCTTAGGCCTGGCGTTAATTAACGCCAGGTTCTTTTTTAATGTTGCTGGACTTACTCTTGAAAGGTTTCTTCCTTTCGGATAAAACTCTCTTAAAAGACCGTTAAGGTTTTCGTTCGTACCTTTTTGCCATGCACAATACGGGTCAGCAAAGAACACATCGCAATTAAGAGCTTCTTCTACTTTTTGCCAACCGGCAAATTCCGTTCCTCTGTCACAAGTTATTGTTTTAACTGCTTCATCAGGAAACTCTGATAATGCTGCAATGATTGCTTTTGTCATTTCTTCTGCCGTTTTATTCGGCATTTTAATTGCTATGTAATATCGCGTCTTTCTCTCTGCTAATGTTGCAAAACAAGCTTTTGATTTGCCTCTGCCTGATACAACTGTATCAGCTTCCCAATGACCGAATTCTTGCCTTTTGTAAACGCTTTTATCTCTTTTTCTTATTGATTTTCCTAAATTAAATTTACCTCTTGTTTCTTTCTTGCCTCGGCTCTTGCCCTTTCTACGAAGCACTTTAAGGTTAACATCGATATATTTTTCATATATCCAACGGTATATTGTTCTTGTTGAAGGCATTTCTAATTCGCAAGGCGTGTTTGATATTTGTTCCGGCGACCATGTAAGCAATAGTTTTTCTTTAATATATTCTATCTTGGCTGGATCTTGAAACATACCTCTGTGGCAATATGACCTTCTTAACAGGTATTTCTTTTGAGCTGTATATGGATAGTAAGTAGGGATATCATACATGTGCGTAGAATTCCTCCTTAATTCCCTTGAAACTGTACTGACACTTCTGCCTATCAATTCTGCAATTTTTCGATAACTATATCCTTTTAGATAATATTCCCGTAGACAACAGCGTTCTTCTATGGTAAAATGTTTATAGCTCATATTGATTCCTCCTGTTATTTTGGTGTGTGGTAACTTCATTATAACACAGGTTTCAATATGAGTGTTCTTTTTTCTCAAAGTGTTGCACTTGATAGTATAATTCACCCTCCTGAGAATACAACTGTTACTTACACAGTAACAGTTGTAGACGAAAACAATGCTCCCCTTGTCGGTGCTAGTGTTCAATTTTATGTTGAAGAA
>JAZNUW010000081.1:0-3995 GCA_045592465.1 Acutalibacteraceae bacterium
GCCTGTCTTTTCATTTTATTCCATATCTGTTGCAATAATCAACAACAATATTCTTAAAATGCTCATATTTAAAATTGTTTCTAACATCACTGATGTCAACATATAAGCCTGAAATCAAATTCTGAATTATAGCCTCGGCTAAAAAGGCTTCAAACACATAATCATTTGTAAAGGCTTCTTCAACATCCGTGTTGAGCTCTCTGTTAATACCTTTGATTGCTGCACGATAAATGATATTTTCAGTTCCTAAATATTCACCTGCATTTTTCAGACAATTCAAACCTTTCTTTATATCTGTGACAGTAAATCTGCCTTTGTACTCTGAAACTTTTTCCCAACTAAGCAAGATATAGTCAATTGTTGTTTCAAGAATTTTTGCTAAATCAGGCAAAATAGTTATATCAGGTAATGTTTCTCCTCGTTCCCATTTGCTTACGGCTTGAAAAGACACCCCAACTCTTTCACCTAACTCACTTTGTGTTAGTCCTTTTGCTTTTCGTAAAACAGCAATCTGTTCGCCAACCTTTTGAGTATCCATTGTTCTGCCTCCGTTTATCAAGTTTTTTATATTATAACAGTTATAATACAAAAAAGAAATAACTGTATTATTGAAGTTATTGCTCTGCGGCTAAACCAATGAGTTTAATATATCAAAATATTGGTCATCAAAGATGTCCTTCTCTACTATTTTTACACATTTAACGAAATAAAGATTCAGGCGGGATGATTTCATCCCGCCCATTCCTAATTCATAATTCCTAATTCATAATTGACTTAAAGGTCGTCTGCATCCTGCACAGGCTTTTCATAAGGGTTTTCAGGTACCCCCGTATATGAGCCCTGAACGTCGTTCTTGATTTCGCCTGACACCCTGACGGATTTCACGTTTCTCTTTGTCTTTTTTGTGCTGTCTTTCTTTTCCATGGTCAACCTCCAATAATGTTTTCACCCCTATTATTGACGGCAGGGTACCAACTATTGCAACAAAATAAAAATTATTGTAAAATGAATGCAACAAACACCTTTTCATTTTTATCTTATAGGGTGAACGGATGTGATAAATTATGAGCTCAGAAATTAACAATCTGGTCAAATGCGCAAAAAACGGCAGTGCCGAAGCCTTCGGCGAGCTTTATGAGATTTATTGCAAGGATATGTACCGTTTTGCTTATTACTATCTCGGTGCCTCTGCCCCGGCTGAGGATGCTGTCAGCGAGTGTGTGGTTATTGCCTTTGAAAAAATAGGCTCTCTTCGCAAGGCCTCAGCCTTTAAGCCGTGGCTTTTCAAGATATTGCACAACTGCTGCAATAAGGCTCTGAGAGAAAAAATGCTCAGCATGCAAAATGTGGAATATTCTTCTCTTTTGAATCTCTCTGCCGAAGGAAAAGATGAAAATGAAACAATAAGCCTCAGAAATGCCCTTGCACAGCTCAGTGACGAGGAACGGGAAATCGTTATCCTTTATTATGCCTCAGGTTACACGAGCAAGGAAATAGGTGAAATTATGGGTCTTAAGGATTCCACCGTACGCTCTAAAATTATGCGCTCAGGCGAAAAACTGCGTACATACTTACAGAAGGGGTGACACATATGAAAACAAATGATGAAATATATAATGAAATCAAGGGTAAGTTTGACGAATGTCCCGAGCTGCCCGAAAGTCTCAGCAAAGGTAATGTTGTGGCAATGCTCAGAAACGCAAAACAGGAAAAGCCCGATAAAACACTCCGCATCAAATTTAAAGAAATAGGCTCAGTTGCTGCAGTGTTTGTGCTTGCTATAATCACCGTTTATATGGCAAGCTCAGTCTTTTTCCCTGCACAGAATTATATTAACGATGAGGTTCAGTCTGAGGGTATTGTTTCTCAGCAAGCCGCCACAGCAGAAAATGAACTGCAAAACGAGATACCCTCTGACACAAAGGCTGACTCCTCTCTCAGACGCGCAAAAAGTCGTGAGGAGCTTGAAGAGATTATCCTCAGGAATTATACAAGCTATGACAAATACTATTATTTTGATGCTACGGCAGACGGCATAGGCGTCACTCTGGGAGCAGCTTCCGCACCCGAAAGTGCAACAGGCTCAGCAACAGACATGAATTCAAGCATCAACAGCTCTGCAAACAGAGGTGAGCTTAAGGAATACGGTGAAACCAACACTCAGACTAAGGGTGTTGACGAGGCTGATATTATCAAAAATGACGGCAGATATCTTTATGTGCTCGGCTATGACCTGAGCAATAACCGCAAGCTGCGCATTATCGACACTGAAACAATGACGGCAGTTTATAACGGATATATTTATAACGACAACGGTGATATTCTCAACCTCAATGAAATTTATGTCAGCGGTAACACTCTTGTTGCAGTGGGCACCTACGGCAACAGCTATTACAGCTACGGCTGTTTTGTTGACGGTTACGGCGGCATAGGCGGCAAAACTGTCAGTGTTGTTATGGATATAACCGACAGAGCTAATCCCAAAACTCTCAGAAAGGTTGAGCAGGACGGCTCTTACAGAAGCTCACGAATGGTCGGCTCTGTTATCTACACCCTCACCGAATACACCGTATCAGGCAAGGATGAGCAAGAGGCAAAAACCAACTCCGTGCCCGAGGTGGCAGGAGCTGAAATCAGATGTGACTGCATTTATATTATCGATGAAAACTCCAGCAGATATATCTGCCTGACCGCTTATGACACAGCCACTGCTGACGGTGAAATAGGCTCTCTTGCCGTACTGGGAAACGGTAACGAAGTTTACTGCTCCGAAAACAACCTTTATGTTATCGGCAACGAACATGTTAACCTGAAGGAAAATTCGGCAAAGGATATCGACATCAGCAATTTTGCTGTTATCAATGCCTTCAGCTTAAACGGTACAAGCATCACCTTCAAGGCCCAGGGCAAGGTACCTGGATATATTAACAATCAGTATAATCTTGATGAGTACGGCGGCAACCTGAGAATAGCAACAACAGCCTATAGCCGCAACAAAAACACCGATGTCAGCTCCCTTTATGTGCTAGGCAGCGATCTGAAGATTATAGGCAAGCTTGAGAATATTGCAGACAATGAACAGATAAAAAGTGTGCGTTATATGGGCGACAAGGCATATGTGGTCACATTCAGAAACACTGACCCCCTCTTTGTTGTCGACCTTAAAGACCCGCAGAATCCCGTTATAAAGGGTGAACTCAAGCTCCCCGGCTACAGTGCATATATGCATCCTCTTGGTGAAAGCATAATTCTCGGCATAGGTTACAACGGCAACGAGACAAATGCCGATTTCACTTCACTCAAGATTTCACTGTTTGATGTCAGCGATATGGCAAATCCCAAAGAGATAAGCACCCTGACATACGATGACAGCTACAGCTATGTTATTGATAACCCTAAGGCGTTTGTTTATAACAGTGAAGAAAATTATATGGTACTCCCCGTCCAGATCTACGGCAAATATGAGCTTTCAGGCTACGCCTGCTATGTTATCGGCACAGATAATAATAAGCTCACGCTCAGACACAAGCTCAGCCACAACGTTGCTGACGTTTATTCGGGCATCACTTTCCTTCGCGGCACATATATCGGCAACGAGCTTTACACCGTCAGCGATAATCTGACAGTAAAGCACAGCCTGAAAAACGGCGAAAAGCTTGGAGAGTGCAAAATCTACGAGGAGAATAAAAAGCCTGATGTAACAACCACACCTGATGAAAACAGCGATTATATAAACGGTGCAGTTGTGGCAACAACTCAGACAACATCACCCTATAATCCCAACAAATAAAGTGATAGGCTCCCGTTTTTTGCGGGAGCTTAAGCTTTGACAAAAAAACTGAAAAAACTTCAAAAAAAGTCTTGACAATCCGAATTAAAAGTGATATAGTATACAAGCACTCGAGAGAGTGAAGTGAATATGCGAGAGTGGCGGAATCGGCAGACGCGCACGTTTGAGGGGCGTGTGGGGCAGCTCGTACGGGTTCAAGTCCCGT
>JAZNUW010000082.1:0-10904 GCA_045592465.1 Acutalibacteraceae bacterium
CATATAATCAGAATAAAGTGGCTGACAGCCTTGACAGAGAAGACTCCCCTCTTGTTAATAAAGCGCTGAATGCTTACAGTGTGGGCTCGGTTTTTAAGCCGATTGTTGCTGCGGCCGCCCTTGAAAACGGAATAAACCACGAAGAAGCTTATGAATGCAGCGGAGAAATTACAGTTGGTGACAGAACCTTTTCTTGCTATAACAACAAATCTCACGGCAAAGTGAATATGACGACTGCACTTGAAAATTCATGCAACACATATTTTATCAATCTTATTATGCAGATGGATTATCATTTTCTTCTCAGCCTCTGTGAAGAAATCGGCTTTGCCAAAAAGGATATACTTGCTCCTGCGATTTCAGGCTCAGCAGGCTCACTGCCGACAAAAGAAGAGTTGGAAATCAAAGGCAACCTTGCAAACCTTGCCTTCGGTCAGGGAAGTCTGACGGCTACACCGTTACAGATTGCAAAGGCATATCATCTTCTTGCAACCGGCAATTATGTGAGGCCCGGATTAATACTCGGCTTCACAAACTATATGGGACTTATGACAGCTGAGCCGAAGGAAAACCCGATCAAGCTGCTAAGCGATGTAACAGTTGTAAGTCTGCGTCAGATGCTTCTTAGTGTAACGAAAAAAGGACTTGCAAACAATGCATACAGCTCTCTTGTTTCTCTTGCTGGTAAAACCGGAACTGCTCAGAGTGGCATTTATAAAAACGGTAAAGAGGTTCTTCGCACCTGGTTTGCAGGCTTTTTTCCTGCTGAAAACCCTCACTATATTGTTGTAATTATGAATGAAGACGGCATCGGGGGAAACACAGACTGTGCTCCTGTTTTCAGGGAAATATGCGAAGAAATTGTGTTGTGGCAGTGACGGGAAGCTGCGGCGGCTCCATACCCGAATGTAATTCGGGTCGGCAGCGCGCTGCCGCAAAATCGCACTTGTGCGATTTTGATGGAGCCGCCCCCCGCAGAATGAAACTGCCCTACAGGGAAAATCCCTGCAGGGCTGATAGGTTAATCGCTTTCTCTTAGCGCATATATGTTGCTTTCCCACGCGGGGATATAAGGGTGCTGTCGGAAATATATTTTATAATCAGGTGCCAATTCATTGATTTTTAGTATGAGTGCAAACATATCTTCATTTCTATGATAAGCACAAACATAAAGCTTCGGACTATAGCTTTCTATAGTTTTCCTTGCACCTTCAAGAGCCTTCATTTCAGCTCCCTCAATATCCATTTTAATAAGCGTTACTTCTTGGCTGACAATATTGTCAACACTGTCAAACTCAACAGGTATTCCCTCACCGTCTGTATGGGAATTGCGTCCGCCTTTTTTGGCGAAATGCAGTGTTTCTTTTTTATCCCATGCTCCGATATTATATCTTTCAACGCCGGACATATGGGCAGTTTTTTCTGATAATTTGCGAAAATTTTTGCTGTCAGGCTCAAGAGCAATTATTTTGTTATATTCACCGTTTGTTACGGTGACAAACTCTCTTATTGTGTCACCGTCATAAGCGCCTAAATCCACAATTGTTTCATTTTTGCCCAGCTTTAATATATCACTGTAAACGCACATTTTTTCACTGTGGGCAGCAAAGAGGAACTCTGTTTTTCCGCTTATTTTATATCTGAGCACATTAAGAAAAGCTTCCTTGCTCTTTTCATCGGCAAGAAGACCATATGCTCTTGAAAACTCTTCCTCATTACGGAGAAAAAAATCATAAGTAAAAGGCGCACCGTCAACAACGGCCACTGTGGGTGAATAAAGCTCATGCCTTGATGAGAGCTCTTTTATGAAGCTCATTGTCTTTTCATCGTGAACAGCGAAAGTCATAAGAGCAATAAAATCACCGTACTTTTCCTCTGCTTCACTGAATTTGAGAACCTTTTTCCCATGAAAATAGTGTCCTCTGACAAAGCCGTCACTTGCAAAGGTATCCTGCCACTCAAGTGCCAACTCATCAAGAACTTTAATTACCATATCAGCACCGTTTCCCATTCCGTAAAGCAGAATAGGCTTATCAGCCGTTTTCAGATAATCCCACAAAGGTGTGACATTGATTAATTCCTTCATAAATTTACCTCAAAATTAATTTGAGAACATTTTATCACAAACCTGATTTTATTGCAACTTCATAATTTCGTTTGCATATGCGGCAAGAGTCTGATTATAATAACCCCAGACATAACCGACAGGCAGCAATAATACGCAGCTGAGAAACCATCCGAAAAAGCTGAGTCTTAATAAAAACAACTCGTTGCTTCTGCCCTTCATTGCTGAAAACGAGGCCGATATAAGGTGTCTGAAATTTATATACTCCCCTTTGATATAATAATATTTCGTCAGAAAAAGTGATGAAGATAACCTTAAATAAAAATATATACCGCTTAACAAAAATAATGCCGTACCAATAGCAATAACACTGATAACCGCAGCCGAAGAATTCATTTCACTTATAAAATATAATAAGGAAAGACAAATGCCTGTGGGAATATTCACGAAAATAAAAAGCACCAGACGAATAATCATCAGACGCGCACTGACTGTAAAAAGTGAAACGAGCTCTGTTAATCTGAAATAAAAGAAAATATCCCGGGAATCAGCATGCATGTTCTCAGCCTTTTTAAGCATATATCTGTCACTTCCGAAGCGCATAGCCGTAAACGATAAAACACAGCCGAGCATAATCAGACAGGACAAGACAGCATTAACATAAACGGTGTATTCATCTGTGTAACTGCTGACATAAGGCAAGGCTTTTTTATATATTACCGGGAGCATTGACAGAGAAATAATCAGCATACTGCCGACTGCAAAAGTCAGAATAAACAGAAAAACCGAGCCGATGAGCAGTGCTCTGCCTTTAAGCCGAATTGCAGAAATCATAGAAACCCTCCAAGTTGTTTTGCTCAGATTATTGACAGTATATTGCTTATTTAAATCACCAAAATAAAAAGCCAACGCACTTGGGCCTTAAAGGCTTAACATGCATTGGCTTATTATGTTATTTAATCAGCACGTTTTCTTTTTCGTTTTATCATAAGACAAGCCGAAGAAGCTGTGAGCATAAAACCTGCAGCAAGATAGAAATAGTAAACTCCCATTCCGCCTGTTTCGGGCAGCACATAGCCACCGATAAAGTTCTGAACTGTCAGAATTGTGGAAACGGTCTGGATAATTCCATCCGGGTCACCTTCATAGAAATAGAAGAAAACAGGACTCGTGAGCAGTGAATATCCGTCAGGCGGAATCTGCTCAACAAGGGCATATTTGCTGCCGACAGTCAGGAACTGATTGGTTATATTGGCCGTACCGTCTTCACCTGTGACGTACTGGTCGATGTAATAGAAAATCTCATCATCGAAGGTTATGAAGCTGTCAACACCGTCAGGTACTGTTTTGCCGCTGCCGACGGGACCGTACAGTACAAAGGTTGCATCTTCAAGAGGTGCGGTTGTTGTGCCGTCCTGCTTAAGAAGTGTTATTCCGTGAAGAGAGCCTGAAGCATCACCGCTGTGCTTTTCAACAAAGAATTCTGCATCAATAATATCTGTTACTTCAGCCTTGCCGTCAACCTTAACAGAGTTCTGAATTGAAACCTTGCCGCTTTCTGTGATAAGAGTAGAATAGTCTATTCTTATGTGCAGACCGTCCGGTACAACAAAAGTGAGCATATTAAGGTCTGGATCGTATGTAACCGTATAACTGTGTACACTGCTCGCATCGTTGAAATCAATCCAATTTCCGTTTGCATCCTCATAATAAAGCTCTATTGTATCCCAGAAAACTGAAAGGTTCTGAGTCATAGTGTCTTCAATTGTGATAGTGTCTGTTCCCTCAAGTATATCAAGGGCTTTTTCGTTGATATGAACATCGAAGTGCAGGACATCATTCTGCTGAACAACATTCTTATCAATAAGACCCGTTTCAAATTCAGTGTTTTCTGTTACGGGGCCTGATGTGCCGCTGGTATCCCATAAAACCTCAGCTGTGTTATCGAAGTAGTATTTAGAATTATCAACAGTATAAAGATATTCATCCTTAACTTTAAGCTTATAAGTATAAACGTGCTTACCGCCGCCACTGACACTGTGTTTATAATAGGATTCGAAATCCTTTGAGCCTGCCAGCCAGTCACCCCATATAGACTCAGCCTCGGCATAGTTAAACTCGAGGAATTTGAAATCGTAAGTAGGCACATTTATTTCATTGCCCTCAATAGTGCCGCTGTATTTATACTTGTTAAGCCACAGATAATCACGCCATGGGTCATAGCAGGTAACAACAAGCGAATCCTGAACATATTCGAGTCTTTCGTCAAATGTGTCCGTAAAGAAGGCCTGAGCAACACCGGCGTTGATATAACCCTCATTGCCGTATGAGCCCGGCACAGTGTTGTTGAACACAACAGTGTAATCAATCGTACCGTCAGGGTTGACTTTCGACTCTTTTGTTATCATGGGGTTGTAACCGTAAATGGAGTTTGACATTGCATTTATAGTGCTGGAATAGGTGAAATAAACCTCGTTGGTTACTTTGTTACCGGCGAGCAATAAGTCTTCAAGTGTCTGATCATTTTTAAGCTCACCTCCCCATCCGTCAACGGTTTTTGAATCGAAGGGAATCTTATAAGAAATCATCAGAACTGCATCTTCATCAAGAATCCATTTTGACGATGCCGCGCTGGGCTGTGATGTGTTAAAGAATATATTGAACTGATAGTGCTCTGTAACACCGTAATCTGTGACAGAGGGAGCCTGAAGAATATATGTGTTTTCAGTTGGTCCGCCTTCAACATAAGGTGTAAACTCAACAGTTCTTCCGCTTTCTGTTACGGCTGTTATAACAAGATTCTCAGGCTTATTCTGAACATAAATATTAAGTCCGCTCCAGAATGCCTGAAGGTCAGTTACATAGAAGTTGCCCTGATCTTTAAGTATGGCAGAAACCTGAGTGCTTATGTCGTAGTAAATATATTCACCGTCGTTGCCGCTCGCATTCTTATATACAATGGGAGTGAATTCGACAACCTCACCCGTACCCTCGGTTTCAATTTCTTTGCCGTTAAGGGTAGTTTTAATTGTGTTGTTGAACTCTTTTCTTGTTTCACCCTCGGCAAGAGGTGTGAATGTGGTATAGTATATTACCTCATATTCATAGCCTTCGGGAAGATCGAAGCTCATAGAGCTGCCGTTAACGATAACATCTGTTCCCCACTCATAATATAAGGTGGGATCAATTCTGTCTCCGTTGGCATCATAAACTCTGATTTTTAATTTTTCATCAGTGAAATAGGCAAGGCCCTGGCCCAGGGTATCAATAACAACATTACCGTTAAGGTTTTCGAGTCCGTCGCCAATTCTGACAGTCCACATAATAACTTCAACATCGTTGCCGTCATCGTCCTGTATAACAGTATGCTTACCGTTCTTTTCAAGCTTTTCAAGCTCAACACTCTTATAAGCTTCGGAATCCTTCAGAACAGGAGTTCCGTTGGCACCGACGCCTCCGGCTGTGGCATAGTTATAAACCTCAATAACCTCACCCTGATAATTGTTAATAATATTACTATCTATCGCTGTTCTGTATTTTATTTTGTACCCTTCGCCTGCGGCAATATCAGGAAAGCCGGACAAGCTGTATCCGTATAATGCACCGTTAGTAAGAGAATCGGAAATAACAATCTGTGAGGTAATATCATTACCCTCAAAATCGGTAACAACAATTGAATTTCTGTCAACTGCATGCTTATCCCAGATAACATCATCAATAACAAGATTTTTAACAACACCGTGAGTTGCCGTAACCAATAACTCATATTCTATCGTATGAGTATTAATGTCATAGGCACCCATTATCTTTTCAAAATCAAGATCAGCACCGCCGTCAACTTCAAGCTCAACATTAATTTCATTACCGAAATTAACAATTGTTGATGAGCCTGACTGTGAAGAGCCGACAGTAGCTTCAAAATTAATTGAAAAGTCAGTATTTGAATATTTATCAATAAAGTTAACCTTGCTGCCGTCAGTGTCGGTAACATCATAGAATTTGACTCTGAGAAGCCCGTTCGCATCAACGAAATATTCGCCGACCTCTTCAACAACACCTGTATTCATATCAGTTGTGGTGATTTTATGCCAGCTTGTGAATTCCTCGCACTTAAAGTTTGCGGGAATCTGATAAGTAAGATAACCTTCATTATTATAAGCGAACTGATCCCACACTGAACCGCTGTTTTTTTCAGCGAATTCGAGAAAAACTCCATAGGTTTCACCGATATAAACAACAGAACCGTCAGTGATGCTCTGACCCTGCTGGTCAACAATGCGAACACCGATAAGGTTATCTGTCAATTCAGAGGAATAGTTAATTGTTGACTTCTGCACGCCCAGCAGATTGACAACCTGATCAAGCTGTTCTTCACTTGAAAGAGTTGTTTCCGGCTCAGTTGTTTCCGGTACTGTGGTAGCTTCTTCAAAAGACAGAAGACAGCTCTCACTGTGTGTGTGCTCAATATAGTCACAGCTCAGAACATCTGTAAGCTCGTAACATTCGTCCGTATGTATATGCCCGGAAGTCGTTTCTTCCTCAGTGCTTTCACCTGTTACATCATCACCTTCTGCAGAGGTTGTGGTTTCATCAAAAGAGCAAATGAGCACATATGTCTGATAAAAGCAGTCTTCTGTATGCTGATGCTCGTCAAGGCCGCAGACAGTATCGCCTTCCATAGTTATAGCAGGAAGGGTAAGCAAATAAACAGTAATAATAAGAACTACCACTGCTAATAAAACAGATATTTTCTGCCAACGTCTTTTCATACGCGCGAGTGTAAGAACGTCAGATAATTTACGCAAAAAATCCTGCATATTCCCCTTCCTTTCTGATTAAGAATTTACACATCTGAAATGTGCATAATAATCCAATATCATTTTATCACCTGAACATATTTATGTCAATCAAAATGCGACAACTAATATAAAAATAAACAAAAAAACAAGCCGATAATACATTTGTCGGCTTGTTATAGCATTTTGTTAAATAATAGTTAATCAGAATGACACACTTGATGAATAAGCGGAATTATATTGTGTGCCTGACTTTGAAACAAGGAAGCTTTCAGGGATAGTGAAGCTGACCGTTGAGCCTGAATTTACAGACTGACCTGAAAGGTCAATTATGATTTCCTGCATTCCGTCTGCGTTTTTGCCTGCGGTAACACTGCAGGTTACTTTTTCAGGTGCAGGAACACCGTCAATGCGGATTGCTATGCTTGTGGAATTAGCTTTGATATCACTGCTCCATGAAGACGGATTGATTGAAAGATAGAGTCTTCCTGAATTGCTGTCATAAGCCTCTGAATCAACGAGTATGGGAGTTGAGAACTTTTCGCCCGCAGTTGTGCTTGGCTTTGTTGTAGTCGGCTTTGTTGTAGTCGGGTCGCCCGGATTTGTGGGCATTGTCACTGCCGTCGGAGCCTGGGTAGGCTGTGTGGGCTGTGTGGGCACAGTGGGCGGAAGTGATGAGCCTGTTGTTGAAACAATAACATTGGGCGGTATAACTGTATCTGTGGGAATAACAAAATTATAATCTGTTGTCACTGCAGCTAAATCAAACTGTGTTGTTTCACTCCAGGGAACAGTTTTATCAGGACTTGTTGTGAGAATATAGGACACTGGCTGAGGCTCGGTTGTTGAAGGCTGGGTTGTGCTGACATTCCCGGTAACAATAGGTGATGTGGTTGTAGGTGTATCGTCGCCGATACAAGCAGTAAACAGCACTGTTATAGCTGCCAGAATTACGAACACTGCAACAATTTTGCGCAAGCCTATCGCCTCCTTAATCTGATAATACCAAGTTATTATACAACATTAATTTTGATAAGTCAAATAAATAAACTTTTAATTTTTTAAAATATCGTAATTTTCTGTAATATATTTTGCCGAATTAAGCTTAATCTGAGTTAAAATATTGCTTTCTGAGAGTTTTTTGTCAAAATCTTCTATTGTCTTCTCACTGAATGAAACTTCCTCATCGTCCTTGTCATACATCTTTGCAATCACAGAAAGCTCCTTTGCAAAATCTGTCATGCCGATAGTTTCAAGTGCTTCAAGAATAAGGGAAGTGAGAATATCGCTGTTTTGCGAATAAAACTCCCCTGCCGATGCATCCTCAGTGAAAACATCAAGCACATAAACAAGCTGTTTTTCTTTTGAAAGTGCACGGAATGCGTCTTCCATATCATCGCTTTTCTGCAGGGCTATCTGATAAAGCAGTGCTGTACCCTCAAGGATTTCCTCCTGATTGAAGCAGACAAGGTCGTCGGCTGATGCATTTCTGTATTTTTCTTTAAGGGCAGTCAGGCGCTTGAGCTCAGCTTCCTGCGCTCTGTAGCTTTTGTTGTGGTTACTGTACGCGCTGACAGCCTTGACAAACAAGAAGGCAAATGCCACCGTCAGAACAACAAACACTATTATAAGATATCCGTATTGTGAAAGCCACTCCATTATTCTTCCTCCTGCAATTCTTTATAAATATCGCCTTTTTTTATACCTGTTTCCTTGGCTGCTTTTTTTGCTGCCATACTTATTCCGAGGCCTTCGCTCATATATACCTTTGCAAGTGCAACGGCATCGTCAAGTGTTACTTCCTCTTCTTCGCTTTCAGGCTTGCCCGAAATCACAAGCACTATTTCGCCCTTGAGCCCCTCTTCGGCGTACTTTTCGGCAGCAGCTCCGAGGGTGGTGCGTATAACCTCCTCGTGTATCTTGGTTATCTCGCGTACAATGGCAAGATCTCTGTCTCCCAGATTTTCATATAAATCGCGAAGGGTGTTGCTGAGCTTATGGGGTGCCTCGTAAAAGACCATGGTGCGCTTTTCATCCTTGATTGATGCAAGATGCTCACGGCGCGACACCTTATTCATGCTCAGAAAGCCCTCAAAGGTGAATCTGCCGACATTCATGCCTGACAGAGCAACTGCAGTGGCAAAGGCTGTGGGCCCGGGCACACTCTGAACAGGAATATTGTTTTCGTGGCAAAGACGCACTAAATCCTCGCCCGGGTCTGAAACGGCAGGCATGCCCGCATCTGTGACGAGGGCACAGCTTTCACCCTGAAGAATTTTATCCACTATGACCTCACCCTTGGCACGTCTGTTGTGCTCAAAATAGCTGATCATAGGCTTTTTTATATCAAAATGGTTAAGAAGCTTAACCGTAACTCTCGTGTCTTCTGCGGCTATAAAATCAACCTGAGAAAGAGTCTCAACAGCTCTCGGTGACATATCTCCCAGATTGCCTATGGGAGTGCCGACTATATATAATATTCCTGACATATTTACCTCCGGAATTATAATTATGAATTGCGACAGAAATTACGCCGCGAAATGAAATATAACGCACTGTCTTTTAAACAACAGCATCGAGATATTCGGGATAAAGCACTTTCAGCTCTCTTCGGTCGATAATGCCGAATGTACAGGGGTCATCAGAGAATATACCGTTATCCCACACCAAAACAGAAAAGCCGAACTTTTCTGCAAGGTCAGTATAAAATTCTGCATTCACGGCAAGATTGCTGATATTTTCTCTGTCAGTCCAGCCAAATTCACTAAGACACACTCCGTGACCCTTGGCAACAAAGCGCCTTTGCATTCGTCTGAAGGTGTTATAAAGTGATGTTTTTTGAAAAATATTCCACTGCTTTTCAGCATCCTTAAACTCAGACTGATGTGCAGTTTTATAGTAATAATGCACCGACACAATAACTCTCTCATCAGCAGTCAGACACATCGTATCAATGTTTTCGTCAAGGCCGCTGGCGGCATATGTAGGAATAAGCACATAGCGCAAAGCATTATTGCCACCTGTTTTTCTGATGGCTTCAACGGCTGAAAGATTAAGATAATTGACTATGGCTCTGCTTTCTGCATTACCCTGCCACTCGTCTTCGGTGCCCGTAACCCTCGGCTCATTCATTGTTTCAAAGATGAGGTTTTCACCGTACTCTTTAAATCTCTCACAAAGCTGAACCCAGATTCTGCAAAGAATTTCCTTGGAAATCTCTTTGTGCTCTTCATCAGTTATCAGCCAGAATGCATCTTCGTGGTGAGTGTTTAATATAACTTTCATATCAAGCTCGAGAGCCCAGTCAACAACTTCATTGACTCTGTCGAGCCACTGAGGGTCAATTGTGTAATCAGGCGCATCACCTAAGTGCTGTGACCAGGTAACAGGTATTCTCACACTCTCAAAGCCACACTCCTTAACAAATGAGAGAAGTTCCTTTGTTGTTTCAGGGTTGCCCCACATAGTTTCGGCTTCAAGCCCTGCCTTTTTGTCGGAATATTTTTCGCAGGCATCGAAGGTGTTGGCGAGATTCCAGCCTCTGCCTATTGACTGCGCAAAGCTGATTGAATCCGTAACCTCATATGAAGGGAATATAAGAGATTTGCCCATAAAGGTAAATATAAGAATAACCGCAACCACAATCACCGAAAAAACGATTTTAACTATCCTTTTTGTCATATGTTTCCCTCCCGTAAGAATAATTATCTTCTCTTATTAAGCCTCGTCCGGCTGTTGACCGTCGTGGGCAAGCCACTTACATTCGGTGATTTCCATATCTGTGAACACAGCCTTGAATGAAGATTCCTCAGGACTACATGCATAAATTCCGAACTGAATTTCACCTGCGCCGTTCCACATATGGCAAACACGCATCTGTCTGAAGGTAATGCCGTCTTCGGAGCATTCGATGCAGTAGTCGTCTGCGCGGCGGCTGAAGCGATACCACATGGACTTGACGCAGGCGTCGATCTCGGTCGTCGCCCAGTCCGAATATCCGTTGTTCGTAACGACGCTGCCCAGATGCTGGAAGGTTTCGTTCT
>JAZNUW010000083.1:0-1666 GCA_045592465.1 Acutalibacteraceae bacterium
AGCCTGCTATTCTGGCATCAGGTGAAACATCTCAGGGTGTCAAGGCAGTGTTATATAACTGCGGCGACCTTGTTGTTTCAGGTGCAGGTTCTTTCAGCATTTACATCACGGAGGCAATCTATGATAACTCCGAGACTATAAAAAAGGTCTTTCTCGGCAAGGATATAAACTACACCACACTACACGCTTTTCCCACATCTTTTGAAGGCTTCATAGTTGACGAAGAAAACGCCAACTATAAAAGCGATGCGGCTAATGCCCTTTACAGCAAGGACGGCACTGAGCTTTTGCTTTTCCCCACTGGTTCACCTATTGAGGAATATACTGTTCCCGACGGAGTGACTGTGATTTCTGCCAGTGCATTCTCAGACAACAAAACCTTAAAGAAGGTTAACCTGCCCGACAGCCTCAGAGCTATTGACTCAATGGCTTTTTCCGATTGCGCTGCCCTTGAGGGCATCAGTCTTCCTTCAGCTCTTGAAGAAATAGGTTCATTTGCTTTTTCAGGCTGCGATAAAATTAAAAGTGTTACCATTCCGCTGTCAGTTGTTGATCTCGGTTCGCACGCTTTCGATTACAGCGAATTTGAAAACATAGAAACTGTTGACGGTTGCTCTTATATGGGTGATATTATGGTTGAATTTGATGATTCGGCATTCCCCGAAAACATTCTCAACATCCGTGAAGGTACGCGCCTGATATGCGCTCCTGATTATTTAAATGTAGCCGCCGTGGTGATTCCTGCAAGTCTTAAAATCAGCCCGCAAACCTTCGCTAATCTGGAGAACGCTAAGTTTATTGTCAATGAAAACAACCCTTATTATTGCGCAGATGAAGACGGCGTTCTTTTCAGCAAGGATAAGACAGTGCTTATGAAATATCCCAACCTCAGAGAAGGCACAGACTACACGGTACCTCAGGGTGTAAAGGAAATTGGCAACAATTCCTTCGAATACAGCGACATCACCTCTGTTACTCTTCCCGACGGTCTTGAAAAAATCGGCGATGAAGCATTCGTTTGTTGCGACCTTTCTCAGATTTCATTCCCTGCAAGCCTTAAGGAAATTGGTGACAATGCTTTCTATTCAAGCGATGACACTCTGAAATCCGTTGTTGTGCCGAAGAATGTTGAACGTCTTGGTGAATACGCCTTTGACTGTGAATATCTTGCAATTCTTAACCCCGATTGCGTGATAGAAACAACTTATTCCTACACTCTCATTATCGGTTATGACGGCTCAACTGCTGAAAAATATGCAAGTGAAAATAAGTTAGCCTTTGCTACACTCGGAAACTCAGACGGCACAAATCATAACCATATGTATATTCCCACTGTTATAACTGTTGCCAGCTGCCGTAATGAAGGTCTCACCTCCTACAGCTGCCCCTGCGGTAATACACAGACCTACACCGTAACAACAGAAAAGCAGGAACACTGGTGGAATCATGAGGGCGACTACATGGAATGCATCAGATGCGGTGAAACTCAGAGCATCAGTGACTATTATGAATGCGACTGTGAATGTCACGAAGAAAAAAATGCATTTGAGGAATTCTTCTTTAAAATAAAGCTTTTCTTCTGGAAGCTTTTCAGAACAAAGGAATTCTGCTATTGCGGCACAAATCACTGGTAAAAGGAGGATAAAGAAATGAAAACAGCAAAAAA
>JAZNUW010000084.1:0-15620 GCA_045592465.1 Acutalibacteraceae bacterium
GTCAGTGAGGATAACGAGGTCTTCATTTACAGAATTACCGTGCTGAACGAAAAGGGCAGAACCGTTCATAAGGACTGGGTATTCTCAGATTATTACTTCTCCGATATGCCCGAAGCTGTAACATTCGATGGTTTTATTGCCCTTGGCAAAAACTTAACGGTAAGGGTCTGCGCTGAGGATGTGTGGGGAAACACAAGTGAGCCGCTGGAGATAAAGATTTAACCGGTAAAAGCTACGAATACTGATACGTAATATTGTAACCCGAAGGAGCAATACATGGACAGCATAACCGAGATAATCAAAAATACCACTGAGGAAAATCAGGCAAAAACCGACTGGACAAAGGCCTGGAGCACAAAATATCCGATTCTTAAAAGATATCAGTCTGAGGTGGATATAAGCAGGTACGCAGCAGAAATCAGAAAAATGCTTACCTGCCTGCAGAATGATTACGGTTACAGTGAGCTTGACGCAATGCTTGTGCTCAAGGATATTCTTGCCCACGAATATATGGATAACCGAAAATAATATACTTATTAGAATTAACCCTTGACTGTTTAAAGGTCAGGGGTCTTTTCTGATTTATATCTGCTCACAGATAAGGCAAATTTGGCAGAATTTTGATAAAACACTTTATTTTGCCTGCAACATATGATATAATTTTTTCAATATTTATTCAGGAGATGTAAAAAATGAGTGAAAATCGTTCAATGCAGTATGCTGAAATTCTTTCAAAGCTTATTCAGGTTGAAACTATTTCGTCAAGAGAAAGCAATGATATTACAAAATTCTTAGGCTTCCATGAGGTGCTTCGCGAAACCTATCCCAACCTTTTTGAGAAGCTTGAGTGTGAAAATTTCGATGGCAGCCTTATGCTTAAATGGAAGGGTACAGACGCATCATTGAAGCCCATTCTGCTTATGAATCACCACGACGTTGTTGAAGCAAGCGGTGAGTGGACACATCCTGCATTTTCAGGTGCAATTGCAGACGGCAGAGTGTGGGGCAGAGGTACTCTTGACACAAAGGGCGGCCTTGCTATGATGCTTCAGGCTGCAGAAGAGCTTATCAAAGAAGGCTTCACACCTAAAAGAGACACATATTTTGTAACTGCCTGCACTGAAGAAATCGGCGGTGAAGGCGGCGAGGCAATTGCCTGCGAGTTAAAGAAGAGAAACATAGAATTTCATATGGTGCTTGATGAGGGCGGCATGATTTTACATGACCCCATCGGTGGCGCTGACGGTACTTTCGCAATGATCGGCGTTGGTGAAAAGGGCTATGTTGACCTTAAGTTTATTGCCAAGTCAAACGGCGGTCACGCTTCTGCTCCCGGCAAGAACACTCCGCTTGTGCGTCTGGGCAAGTTTATGGCTGAGGCAGAAAAAGCAGAATGCTTCGATGTTTATATGTCAGACACAGTTAAAGAAATGCTTTCACGTTTTGCTCCCACAATGAGTGGCATTATGAAGGCAGCATGTGGCAACGTCAATGCATTCAAGCCTGTTCTTCAGAAGGTGATGCCCATGATTTCACCTGCAGGTGCAGCAATGCTCAGAACAACTCTTGCATTCACAATGAGCAAGGGCTCTGACGGTGCAAACGTTATTCCTCAGGAAGCCTGGGTTGTGGGTAATATGCGCTTCTCACATCATCAGGGCAAGAAAGCAAGTGTTGAAGCAATTACAGCTCTTGCAAAGAAATATGACATTGAAACAGTTATTATCGATGACGGCATCGAGTCAGGAATCACAGACTTCAAAGGTGAGGCATTCAAGTTTATTGAAAAGGCAGTTGTCAGTGTATTCCCTGATTATAAGCCTGTTCCCTATATTATGAATGCTGCAACAGACAGCAGATATTTCGGCAAGGTTTGTGACAGCTGTCTGCGCTTTGTTCCCTTCAAGATTGATAAGCAGCAGCTCGACAGTGTTCACGGTATTGATGAAAATGTTGATGTTGCTACGCTCGCTCCCGCTGTTGATTTCTATAAGTATGTAATCAAGCAAGCATAATTTCATATCTGTTCAGATACAAGGCCACGCGTTACGCGTGGCTTTTTGCATATGTCAGATTAAGCCGATTTCATACAGTGATTTTTAAGCCGATGAGGCTTAACAGAATTATCTCTATGTGATAAGAAAGAATTATGGCTGTAACATTTACTTTCCTTCTGATTTATGTTATATTTGCTAAAGAAAGGACGGTGCTTTATGAAAAAAGTCTTTGTGGTTTCTAAAACACATCTTGATCTGGGATTTACCGATTACGCCGAAAACATCAGGCAGAAATATATTGATATCTTTATTCCCGAGGCTATTGATCTGGCCGAAAAGGTCAACACTCAGGAGAAAAAATATTTTGTATGGACAACGGGCTCATGGATAATAAAAGAGGCACTGAGAAATCCTGAGGGCAGGGATAAGCTTATTGAGTCTCTCAGGGCAGGTTATATTGCGCCTCATGCCATGCCGTTCACCACCCACACAGAGCTTCTCGACTGTGACAGCCTTGATTTCGGTCTTTCACTGTGTGATGAGCTTGATGAGCTTCGCGGCAGAAAAACCGTTGCCGCAAAAATGACAGACGTACCCGGTCACACAAAGGGTCTGGTAACCTTGCTTGCAAAGAACGGCATCAAGCTTTTGCATATCGGTGTCAACGGTGCCTCGGCTCTTGTTGATGTGCCGCCCTGCTTTTTGTGGAAGAACGGTGAAAGTGAAGTGGTGGTTATTTATTCTGGCGCTTACGGCGGTGCTTTCGAAAGTGAGCTTGTGGAAGAGATTCTCTATTTCGACCACACTCTTGATAATCACGGCGCACCCTCTCCGCAAAAGGTACTCGACAAGTTTGATGATATCCGCAAACAGTACCCCGGATATGAAATCACTGCAGGAACAATGGATGATTTTGCTGATATAATATGGCAGGTCAGAGACCGCTTGCCAGTGTTTGAGGGTGAAATGGGTGACACCTGGATTCACGGCAGTGCTACCGACCCGTTTAAGTCTGCTTGTCTGCGTACACTTATCAGCCTTAAAAACAAGTGGCTTTCTGACGGCAGTCTTGACAGAAGCAGCGATGAATATAAGAATTTTACCGATGCGCTTCTTTGCGTTGCTGAGCACACCTGCGGCATGGATTCAAAGACATATTTTTCCGATTACGGTCACTATCTTAAAAAGGATTTTATAAAAGCCAGAAAAAAAGATAAGGTGCAGTTCCGACACCTGTTTTCTGATTTACCTCAAAGCATTCTGCCTCTGATAAGCCTTTTTGACGGCAGGCGAAAAAGAGGCTATTACAGTGTAATCGAAAAAAGCTGGGCAGAGCAGAGAGGGTACATAAACAAGGCTTTGGATGCTCTTGAAGCGACACACAGGCAGGAAGCCGAAAATGAAATTGCAACACTTATCCCGAAAGAGCCTGCTTCTTTTGTCGGCAACGGAAAAAAATCTGCCGAACACAACGGCTGGGCACTACAGATCAACGAAAAAGGCGGCATCGGCGCACTTTCATATAAAGGCAGAGAAATAATAAGAAAGAATGAAGAAGCCCTTATAACCTACCGTTCCTTCAGCTATAAGGACTATGAATATTGGCTCGGTCACTATTCACGTGATCTTGAGGAAACTGCAGTGTGGGCGCTTGGGGATTTTGCAAGACCTAACCTCAAAAACCTTGAAGGCAGATATCCCTCAGGAAGATTTGATTATAAAATCAGAGATGCTTTTGCCGAGGGTAACGAAGTGAAGCTTAACCTTGTCTGCGATAAAGAACTTTGCGAAAAGCTCGGTGCACCAAGACTCATTCAGGTTATTTACAGCATTAGAAATGAGGGTGTGGATGTTGATGTCAGCTGGTTCGGCAAAGATGCAAACAGACTCACCGAGGCAATTTATCTTAATTTCTTCCCAAATGCTGATGATGTTGAACTCACAAAGCTCGGCTGCAAGGTGAAAAACGAAGAGGTGACCTTAAACGGCAACCGGAATCTTCACGCAGTGCAGAGCGTGAGCTTTGGCAATTGGGAAATCATCAACCTTCATTCGCCTCTTGTTTCCTTTGGCAGAGGCAAGATTCTTGAATTTGACAACAAATTTGAAAGTGTCAGAAAAGACGGCATAAGCTTTGTGCTTGAAAATAACGTCTGGGGAACTAACTTCCCATTGTGGTATGAGGACAACGCAAGGTTCTTGTTTAAAATCAGGATTAAATAGCAGAAAAGAGGATGCAAAAACGAGCTTTTGCATCCTCTTATTTCTATTCTTTGAATATATTCCAGCCTACAACTTCTATTCCCTTATCCTTTGCGCGTTGAAGCAGGTCACCGCTTCTGAGCAGCTGATATTCGAAATCTCTTTTCTGCCACTCTTTACCGTATTTTTCGTCGGGCAGAGCAGGATGCAGGAAAATTTCCGTCACCCCGTCAAGACAGTTGTCAACTGCATCGAGATAATATTTTCTTAAGCTGTCATAATTCTTTATTCTGCTCATTGACCAGGGGTTTGACACAAGGTCGTCAATAAGCTTTACATTACGTTTTTCGGCACAGGAAACTATCATCTGCTGAATTTTAATCACAGGCGAGGGTATTGCTCTGCCGATTTGTCTTTCCAGAAAGCCTGCAGTTTTGGGAAAACGGAAGGGTAGGTCGTGCTCCCTGCAGAAATCAAATGCGTCAAGGAAAAAGCGTCTGCCGTTTATGCCGTAAACTGTGCCGCAATGGCTGTCAGCATGATCAATGGCTGCACCCTTATCTTTGATATATTGATACTGCGCTTCAAGCTCGGCTCTGACATCCTTTCGTTTTGCTTTGAAGGTAAGATTCTTACCTTCGTGCCACAAGCCGTCTTTGCCGAGAGAAGAGGCGCCTGTTATGCTGGGATAAAGCTCGTTTTTTTCATCGGAGTTGAGAGTTATGTGCACACCCACAGGGAAGGCGATATCTCTTGCGAAGCTTGCAGCGTCCTTTGCCTCGGGGGCAACAGCCATAAGTGAAGTTGAAGTTATGAGTTTTCTTTCCAGCAGCTCCCTGATAGCTTCATTCTGTTCTTTATTAAGACCAAAGTCGTCTGCGTTGATTATGAGATATTTAGCCATTTTCTGTTTCGTCCTTAGGGAATTTGAGGAAGAAGGTGATAATGGAAGCTACAATCATAGCAAGGGCAGGGAAAAGGCAGAGAAGCACTCTTGCAGCCATAGCAGGGTTTTCACCGGGCTCGTCACCGCTGATGAAGCCGAAATATTCTGATGCCACAAAGAAAGCAAGTGAAGTGTAAAGGCCGTTGAGCCTGTTCATAACGCCCATAAGGCTGTTGATGATGCCTTCTCTTTTTATGCCGTACTTACGGTAATCGTCATCGACAATTTTTGCTCCGATGCAGTCCATAGTGGTCAGGCAGGCAGCCACACCCACACCTACAATTGCCGCAATAGCAATAGTGGGAGCAAGGCTGTTGACAAAGAAAAGAGGAATAAAGGCTGTTGCCATAATGATGAAACCCGTTCTCCATATTTTCATAATGTCAACCTTCTGAATAACCTTTGACCAGATGATAATGCCGATAACGGCAACACCCAGAACGATAGCCAGCATAACTGTTGTCATGCTTCCGCCAAGGCCGAGTGTATATTTGACAAAGAAGGGGATAGCCTGGGAAATGAGTGAGAATGCAGCTGAATAGAATGCACCTGCAAGACCGAAAATCCAGAAACGGGGGTTTGTTACAAGAGCCTTGATGCTGTCAAAAAGCTGAGGCTTTTCAAGCTCTTCATAATTGGTGTTTTCACGGCAGCCCCAGAAGCAGAACATCATAACTGCAAGAGCAACAACGCCGTAAATAACAGATGTGAGTCTGTAACCGATTGCCTCTGTAATCATAGGTGTCAGTGCGATGCTTATTGCCATAGCAAAAAGCTGGCAAATCTGACGGAAGCCGTTTGTTTTTGCACGTTCTTCGTCTTTTTTGAAAAGCTCGGGGAAAAGGGAGCCGTAGTTTGCATTGACAAGAGAGTCAAGAGTACCCGTGAGTATGTACATCAGAAGCATATATATAAAGAGCATGCCTTTTTCGCTTTCAATGAAAGAGGGTACATTATAGAAGAGAATGAAGAACAGCACAAGCAGGGGAGTACCAATAAGGAGCCAGGGTCTTCTTCTGCCCCATTTTGTGCGGGTACGGTCTGAAAGGAAGCCGTAAACAGGGTTGTCTATTGCATCCACAAAGGTGTAAATGAACAGAACAAGAGAATACTTTTTCATGTCGAGTCCCAGCATATCAACATAGAAAATAGCAGCAAAGGACTTGAACATATTAATGGGAATCGATGTGCCGAACATGGCAAAGCCATATCTGGCGGGGGATGTTTTCTTCGTCAGTGCGTTTTTTGGTGCCATGATTTTTCTCCTTTATTTAAAATATATGGGATTTGATATTGCACAAATCCTGCTGAGCTTACCAAGGCCTTTGAAAACCTTGATGTAAGCAAATTTAACAGGTTTTAGCTTAACTTTAACCGAACCGTTTTTGAGCTGCAGCTCTTTTTCACCTTTGTCGGTGACAATTGTAACCCTTTGGGCATCTGCATAGATTTCAAGGGGTGTGCTTTCACTGTACTCTGCCGTCTGACCCATAACACATTCACCATAGAGAAGCTTGATCTTCACACCGTCTTTGCTTTCGGTTACGAAGCAGTTTCCGTTTCTTATGGCAGAGAGTATGTCGTCTGCACCTCTTGAGGGTGAATATACTGCTGTGACGGGATTGCCCAGCTTTGCAAATTGCTTCGGTTTATGAAAATCACTGCCGCCCACAATGGGTATTTGTCTGCCTTTTTTTAGAAGAGCTGTCCATAGACCGATAGCCTTTACGTTTGACGGTCTCATTGGGCCGTTCCATATTTCCATCATATCAAACGCATCCTCATCCTCCCACTTATAAGGGCAGATGGGGCAAAGAGGGTGGTTGACGGATATTACTGCACCGAGGCTTTTTGCATGGCTTATAATAGACTGCATTTCTTCTTTTGTGTTTGCAATAAAGCTGTTTTCAAAAGGGGCAGGTACACCGAAGAAATTCATATGCCCTTTATAGTGCGTCCACTCAACGGCAGGTATAAAGGTAAGAGAGTCTATATGAGGCAGGGCAAGATTTTCGGAAAAATTGTTGTGGTTTGCAATGCCGATAAAGTCAAGCTCTTTTTCTCTTGCAAGCATGCCCAGCTCATAGGCACTGAAAACGCCGTCAGAGGCAGTGGAGTGCATATGCAGGTCACCGAATAAAAGCACCTCACCCTTCATCTCAAAGGTGATGTCATATGTAACCTCTACACCCTCATCCATTACGTGATAAGCGCCTATAATTATGTTCCATTTGCCCGGGTTTATTTTCTTGGAAAGATAGCCTGCCGAGGAAGCATATTCGCCCACATAAATAGTTTTATGAGCACTGCCTGACCAGCCGAGAAAATTGCCCTTTTCATCGGTGAGGCCTATATCTATTGTGTTTGACGGTTTAATGTCGCCAAGCATACCCTTGGTGGGCTTATAGTAATCATAACTTACTGTGATTTTAACAACATCTTCGGGCACGTCAAAAGGCAAAGTGTAATATTTGCCTTCATTGTCTTTTGTTATCTTATGCTTTATAACCGTAATACCACCGCCTTAAGTTTTATTACTATTCCATTCTAGCATTAAAGCTATCAGTAGTCAATGGGCAACGGAAAACTCATAAACAAGTATAATCAATAAACAGAAAATGAAAATTGATTCAACAAATTTCTATATTTTTTTGTAAATCTGCTTCTGATATGCTATAATCGATATAGTATTCACACAAACGGAGGGAAAAACAAATGAATAACCTTGTCATTAAGGATAACGAGCTTCTATACACAAGATACACCGAGCTTATCCGTATCAGTGCCTGTGGAAAAAATGCCATTCGTTTTCAGGCGTTTCCCGATAATCAGGTTATTGATGAGAACTATACTCTTATGCCGCAGGAAGCAAAGGCTGAAATTGAAGAAAGTGAGCACAATGTTACTCTTTCCTGCGGTACGCTTAAGGTAAAGCTTGAGCCAAACGGAAAGCTGACCTTTTATGTCGGAGATAAGGTTATCCTCAGAGAAAAGCCTGAGCTGACCTTCCATAGCAATTTCCGCCATTTTGATAACAAGGGCAGCGGTCTGTGGTCAGCCAGAGTTACCTTTGAGCCCAACAAAGACGAGCATTTCTTTGGCCTTGGTCACAGCTGGGATAATGAGTTTGACCTCAAGGGCTCTTCAATTGATATTCGTAACGTAAACGCAAAATGCACCATACCTTATGTCTATTCCTCTCTTGGCTACGGCTTTTTATGGAATAACCCCTCTACAGGCCTTTGTGAGCTTTCAAATAACCGTACCCGCTGGAGCTGTGACTGCTGCAGGTTTATGGATTTTGTTGTTATGGCGGGCACACCAAAGCAGGTCTGCACAACACTTTCCGATTTAACAGGCTATGCACCGAAAATGCCTGAGTGGGCAACAGGCTTCTGGCAGAGCAGACTCCGTTATGAAACTCAGCAGGAGCTCCTTTCAGTTGCAAGAAAATATAAGGAGCTGGGCATTCCTCTTTCCGTTATAATTGCAGACTATTTTCATTGGACAGAGCAGGGTGACTATAAATTCGATCCGAAATACTGGAGTGATGTCAGAGCCATGGCCGATGAGCTTCACAGTATGAACACAAAGCTTATCGTTTCAATGTGGCCCACAATAAATGAGCATAGTGAAAATTACTGGCATATGAGAAACAGCAATATGCTTATGCGCACTGCCAGAGGTCCCGACAGAGTTTTTGATTTTTACGGTTGGCAGAACGAAATTGATGTCACAAACCCTGCCACAAGAGATTTTGTCTGGAGCAGGCTCAAGGAAAATTATATTGACAACGGCGTTGATGCTTTATGGTTTGATGAGGCTGAGCCCGAAATACATCCCGAGCATTTTGATAATCTTATCTGGTATAAAGGCAGAGCCGATATGGTGGCGCTTCTCTATCCTTACTACTATTCAAAAATGGCTTATGACGGCTTTAAGTCCATAGGCAGAGATGACATAATCACACTTACACGCTGTGCATATCTTGGCAGCCAGAAGTTCGCTTCACTGGTCTGGTCGGGTGATATTGAGTCCACCTTTGAAAGCCTTGCCTGCCAGGTAAAGGCCGGACTTAATATGTCAATGTGCGGCATTCCCTGGTGGAACACCGATATAGGAGGCTTTTGCGGCGCTGATATCACAAGCGATTACTTCAAGGAGCTCATTGTCCGTTGGTTCCAGTTTGGCCTTTTCAGCCCCGTTATGCGCCTTCACGGCTCACGCAACAGACATTTTGAGCCTACTCCCGGCCTCAAAGAGCCCAGCGGAGATCCTAACGAAATATGGAGCTTCGGAGAGAAAAACTTCGAAATACTCAAAAAGCTTATACTCATTCGCGAAAAACTCAGACCTTACATACAAAAGCAGATGGACACTGCTTCTGAAAAGGGTTATCCCGTTATGCGCCCCATGTTTTTCGAGTACCCTGCCGACGAAAAATGCTATACACTTGACAGCCAATATATGTTCGGTGACGATATTATCTTTGCACCGATTGTCAATCAGGGTCAGACACAAAAAACGGTTTACATTCCTGACGGGGAGTGGGTTTTAACCAAGGATAAAAAGGTTTATTCAAAGGGTACCTATGAAATCACAGCAGAAATTGATGAATTTATTGCCTTTGTTAAAAAAGGCTCAGACGTGATTGAATGCTTTGAGTGAGGGAGAAGCTAACCATAAAAAGAAAAATGTTGTTTTTTGTTTAAAAAGTGTGGTACAATGAAAAAAGAAAGGATTGGATATGCTATGAAAACAATCAGCAGGGATATTTATAATGCTGTCGAAGCATTTGATAAAAAATTATATTTCAGAGAAGATATAGTTTTGTCTGAGTTTCATCCATTCGCCAGATACATTTAATGCAATATAGCCACTTGTTGAATGCTATTACGGCATTTTTATCCTTCTGAATCACGGATAATATCTGCTCTGCATCTTCAGAATTAACAGAATACTCTTTTTTTATTTCTTCTGCATACCTGAACAGTGTTCTGTGAAGTTCTATTGCTTACAAACAAAACAAAATCTTCAGTTAAGAATTTACATTTAACATAAAAGCCTTCCATAAAAGATGGTTTTAAGCCGTTGCTAAAAACAAAATCACCGTTCGGCGAGAGCTGAACGGTGATTTTTCTTTAATTATTACGTTTGATTTTATGGGTTGTTGTTTTGCTGAAGGCGGTTTCTCTTAGTGTAACCTTTTTAATTCTCTTATATGAGGGCATTGTGCGGTTGACAGTTCTCACGGTGTCTTTGACTGCAGAATGAATTTCGTCTTGGGATAAAACAGATTTCCCGAGCATCTTTTTTATTTCATCAAAGTCGGGCAGAATCTCAGCTGCGATTATATCGCCGCTTTCGCAATAAACCATACACTCTGAAATAACGCTGTGTCTGCAGAGGTGATATTCAATTTCTTCAGGATAAATATTTTTGCCGCCACGTGTGACAATAATATTCTTTATGCGGCCTGTGATATGATAGTTGCCTTCCCTGTCCTGATAGCCTGAATCGCCTGTGTGAAACCAGCCGTCTTTCATAACTGCTTGTGTGCGGTCCGGGTCTTTGAAATATCCCTTCATTACCATCGGACCTCTGACACATATTTCACCTATGCCGTTGCTGTCGGGGGCTTGTGTTTTTATCTGTACTCCGGGAAGAGGCTTGCCCACACTGTCAGGGGTAGGATTGCAGTCATTATTGCAGATAATTATAGGGGAGCACTCAGTCAGCCCGTACCCTATAATAACAGGCAGACCGTATGAATTGAAATTCACGGCAGTTTCTTTCTTAAGGGCTGCTGCACCACAGATTATAAGACGGAGTCTGCCGCCGAAAAAGGCGTGAATTTCGCTGAAGATTTTTTTCTTGCTGTCTTTGGGTATAACCGGTGACATTTTTGAAATGAGACGGGTTATATTTCCTTTGCCGCTTTGCTCTATTTTTGAGTGCAGACGGCTGTCAATCTTTTCAAGAATAAGAGGTACCGTAACAAAAACAGTAGGCTTGTAGCTGAGGAAATCCTCTTTCATTGTGCGTATGCCGCCGCTGAAGCTTATTGATGCGCCGGAATAAATTATCATAAGAAAGGCTATGAGCTCATAGGTGTGATGAAGGGGGAGCACACTCATAGAAAGGTCACCCTCATAAATTCTTATATATTCGCTCACGGCAATAAAATCCGAACACAGGTTGCTGTTACTCAGCATAACGCCTTTTGTCATGCCCGTGGTGCCGGAGGTGAAAAATATTGCGGCAGTGTCATCGGGGTGAGTTTCAGCTGTTAGAAAAGATGTGTCGTTGTCTTTGAGAAGCTCTGCGCCTTCTTGTTTCAGAGCAGAATAGCTGACTGTATTTTCTTGAGACAAACTGCTGACCAGAATTATTCTGAGAGTCTTTTTCAGTCTGTTTTTGTCTGATTGCAGAGTTTTCAGTCTCTGAGGATCAGTGAAAATAATATCTATTCCCGCAAAATCTATAATGTTGCACAGGTCTTCAGATGATAAATCTTTGTCCAGAGGCACTGCCGTGCCTGCGCCTGAGGTTATTGCCATAAAGCTGCAGCACCATTCATAGGAGTTTTCCATATATATGCCGATGTTTTTGTTTTTGCTTTTCAGGTTGGTGATAAGTGCGGTGCCAAGAGCCTTCACATCCTCACTGAATTGACTGTAGCTCACACCGTAAACAGCTCCGCCCATATCTTTAAGTAAAAAAGCATTTTTATCTTTGTTTCTGTGGGTGCTTTCTTTCATAAGCTCACGCAAGGTGTTAACTATATATCCTGACATAACATCATCCCTTTTTATGTTTCTTTATTAATTATAGGGGCTGCAGGGATGATTTATGCAAAAACAAGCCTCTTTGGTTTCAGCAAAGAGGCTTGTCTGTTATTCATAAATGAATTCTTTGATTATTTCTCTGTTCTTTTCGAAATTGAGCTTGAGCACATCCTGACCGTTGACCCTGGCATTAGACCAGGTTTTTGGTGCGGGAACCTGCTGCTGAAGAATGTCATAGTGCATATAAATCAGAGCGCCCATACCCAGAGTCAGCAGATTGTTTCTGTTGAGATTTGTTGAAATATTGGGCAGCACCTGCTTCACAATTTCAACAAGGGTGAAGGGGTTGGTTTTTGTTGCCTTGCTGATAATTGAGGTGAGCACCTTTCTCTGTCTTTCAGTTCTGCGGAAATCGTTATCGACATATCTTATTCTGCAGTACCACATAGCTGTTCTGCCGTCAACATGGTTAGTGCCTGCCTTGAATTTAGGCCTGTTGACCTGATCGCGCATATACTTGGCTTCCTTTTCGGTTACATCGTTGATAGTGATTCCTCCTAAGAGGTCAACGAGCTCAATGAAAACATCATAGTTGATCATAACATATTCATCAATTTCCACACCGAAATTATATTCCAGAGTTTCCATAAGAAGCTGAGCGCCGCCATAGTTGAAAGCAGCATTGAGCTTTGTGTTATAACCCTTTGAGGGGATATATACATAGCTGTCACGCATAAAAGAGGTCAGCTTAATTTTGTGATTTTTGTTGTCTATTGAAAAAAGTATCATGGAGTCTGAGCGCTGACCGCCAAGACCTTCTCTTGCGTCTGAGCCGATAAAGAGAATGTTCCTGACACTCTGATCAGACACCAGGGTGCTCTCATCGAGATAACGGTTTTCAGTTATGCTCTTGTCATAGCTAAGACCGCCCAAAGCACTGTAGCCGTAAATGAAAACTGCGCCTACAAGAATAAAAAGTACGCAGAAAAGACCGAGAACAGCCTTTGCCTTTGTGCCGCCTTTTTTAATGGGCTTACCCTTAGGTGCACGCGGTGACGGGCCAGTTGAGCCTGAGGGGGCGGGTTGTATGCGCGCTCCGCGGGGAGTGCGGTTATTATAGGGGTTTGGAGCTGGTCTTGGTGTGGGAACAGGTGTTGGTGTGGGTGCAGGTGTTGGTGTGGGCACCTTGTGGACTGTTCCCGGGGCTACGCGTTTACCCTGAGGGGTTCTTGATTTTGGTGTTCTGTGATCGGGTGCCGGAATATGCTCGGGAACGGGGATGTCATCAAAATCGGGAATGTTCACCTTGAAGGGCTCTTTCTTCTGAGCAAAGGGCTGACCTGAGCCCTTTGTTTTGAATTCAAGCTCGAAGCTTTCGTCGTGATAATCGCTGTCTAAAAATTTATCGCCTGCAAATCTTCTTGATGAAGCATAGTCGTTGCCTGTGTTTTGTTTGTTTTTATCTCTATCTCTATCTCTATCTCTGTCTGAATAGAATCTGTCTGCCATGGGAAGCCTCCGTGGTCTGCAGAAATCAACGCAGTGTTGCTGCAGATGTGATATTTATCCGTAACTGAAAAAATATTATATACTTCTCTAATTCTAACCTAAATTGCATAAAATGGCAAGAGTTTTTTCATTTCTTCACTGTTTCTTAAGGAAAATACTCTGCAAAATTCCTTTAAGATTATAAAAGAGGCAGGTCTGAGTTTGCCTGCCTCTGATTTTTTATGAATGAGTACACCTGTAAGCCGGGTTCTGTCATTTAAGGCAGTCATCTATCCAGACGGCGGATTGCTCCGCAGTTCAAGCCACCTGTCGGTTTTCGTCCAGCTGACGTATCATATCCTGTCGGTGTTGCTTCGGGTAGGGTTTACATGGCCATAAAGTCTCCTTTATGCCGGTGAGCTCTTACCTCGCCTTTCCATCCTTACCGCATAAGCGGCGGTTTATTTCTGTTGCACTTTCCCTAAGGTCACCCTCGGCGGCCGTTAGCCGTTACCCTGCTGTGTGAAGCCCGGACTTTCCTCACGTCTCACAAGGAGACCCGCAACTGCCCAGTGTACTCGCAGATATTCTACACTAAAGCGGAGGTGTTGTCAATAAAAATGCAATTAACTTGACAAAAAATCTTGACTTTAGCGGTATTATATTGTACTGTAACCATATACGGAATCTTAGGAGGTATTTTTATGCTTAACGAAATTATGGCAAAATTTTTATCGGCAATTATGAGCTTTCTGCTCACTTTCGGCATCTATTTCGGTGCTTTTGAAAAACCCACAACGGGAAATTCCGGGGACTATTATGACGGTAACATCAAAAATGTGATTTATCTTATCGGTGACGGTATGGGCTTTAATCATCTCGAAAAGACAAAAAAAGAAAGAAAAACAACCCTTGTTATGGACAGCTTTGACATCAAAGGCAGTTCTATGAGCCGTTCCTTTTCAGATAAGGTTACAGACAGTGCCGCAGGTGGCACAGCACTTGCAGCAGGTGTAAGAACCAACAACAGTGTTATAGGTGCATATCCTCTTGATATAAACAGCAAATATTCTTATCCGAAAAACCTAACGGAACTTTGCAAGGAAAGAGGTATGATGACAGGTGTTATTACAACAGACGAGACATCGGGCGCAACACCTGCAGCTTTCACGGCACACTCTTCTGACAGGAATAACACAGAGGATATAACCAACGACCAGCTCACCTCTGATATTGATCTTCTTTGGGGTAAGTCAAACGGTGTGGCAACAAGAAGCTCAGTGGAAGCAAACGGTTTTGAGTATGTGGCAACCTATACTGATATGATGCGCCTTGAAGAGGGCAGCCGCAGTTTCGGACAATTCACAAGTTCACTCTGGACACTTCAGCCCTCTAACAGAAGCACACCTAATCTTGAACAGATGGCAGTTAAGGCAGTTGATCTTCTTGACGACACTGATGAGGGCTTCTTCCTTATGATTGAAGGTGCTCATATCGATAAGCACTCACACAACAACGATTCTGACAAAATGACGGAAGCACTCCTTGAGTTTGATAGAACAATAAAGGCAATGCTCACTTACGCAATGGCTGACGGTGAAACCCTTGTGATTGTTACTGCCGACCACGAAACAGGCGGAATAACATTAAGAAACGACAACTTTGTTTTCACAAGCGGAGGACACACTGCTGCTGATGTACCTGTTCTGGTTTACGGCAGTGATAAGCTTATCTCCGGCGGAGAAAGACTCAACAACTATGAAATTCCCATAAGAATAGCTTATATCCTCGGTTTCAACAAGGAACAGTTCCCCGCAAGCGTTATTAAGTAATGTTGTAGGAAAATATCTTATGTCAACAATATTTCTTACGGCTAAAAATATTTTTCACGGTTAATAGTAACAATGGGTTAGGCTTATGAAAGATTTTGCAGAATTATAAAACAAGAAAAAGACTTTTACAGCATAAAAAATCAGACTGCAGGCTTATTTTCAGAAATGGGCTTGCAGTCTTTTCCCCACAAAAATAAAGTGAAAAATATACATAAAAACTTGCCCGAAAAGTCTTGACAATCCGAATTAAAAGTGATATAGTATACAAGCACTCGAGAGAGTGAAGTGAATATGCGAGAGTGGCGGAATCGGCAGACGCGCACGTTTGAGGGGCGTGTGGGGCAGCTCGTACGGGTTCAAGTCCCGT
>JAZNUW010000085.1:0-22684 GCA_045592465.1 Acutalibacteraceae bacterium
TACGGCTTCAGTGTTATTTTATTCGCACAAAACTGTCCGAAGGACAATAACACTCGGCGTCAGCCGAATATAACTGTGAAGCAATAAAACTCGCCGTAAGGCGAATAAAACTGCGGAGTGTCCTTACGAACACTCCGCTAACTTCGGGGATTTTTTATTATACTTTATCTTCAATGCTGAATCTGTTCCAGAAATCTCTGCCCCACTCGTGGCTCTGCTCCTGCCATTCGTCACGGTGCACAAGAAGCTTTCTTCGCATTTCTCTGACCTTTTCAAGATAACTTTCGTTCTTTGCCAGGTTATTTGTTTCCCAGGGGTCATTCTGCAGGTCATAAAGGAAGGTCCATTTATCCTCCTGCTCATCGCCGTTGCGGTATTCGATAAGCTTATATCTGCTGTCTTTCACACCGCGCACGAACTTATCAAAAATAAGATATAGCTCCTGTCTGAAGGTGTCTTTATTTTCGCCTGAAATAAGCTCTTTGAAGCTCTTCCCCTCAACAGATGACGGAATGTCAATATGGAGCAAATCGCACAGTGTGGGGTAAATATCGTAAAGATAAACATATGCGCTGCTTTCAGTTCCTGCTTCGATTCCCGGGCCGGCTATGATAAGAGGTACCCTTATGCCGTGCTCATAGATATCCTCCTTGCCCATCCAGCCGTGCTGACCGACTGCAAGGCCGTTATCGGCAGTGAAAACAATTATGGTGTTATCCTTTTCGCCTGTTTCCTCAAGCGCCTCAAGTACCCTGCCGATTTCACTGTCCAGATGTGTTATCATGGCAAAGTACTCGGCTATATTTTTCTTCACTTCATCCTCTTGTCTCGGGTAAGCAGCAAGAGCCTCATCACGGTGCACCATAAGAGGATAGTTGGTATCGATTTCCTTCTGAAAATTCGGAGGTAATTTTATTTTTTCCGGGTCATACATCTCTCTGAATTTATCGGGCATTGTGCGCGGGTCGTGAGGGGCAAGATAGGCAAGATACATCATCCAGGGCTTATCACCGCCTGCATTTTTGCGCATCAGGTCAATTGCCGCATCGCTGAGCAGCTCACTGGAATGCTTGCCTGGAGCAAACTCGTCACAGTGCTGTTTCTGAGTGGTATTTCCGTTATAAAAATCAATGGTGAAATTAATCACATTGTCATAGTTACCGTAAGGATCAAAACGGCAGGTAGGCACATTCCAATGGTCCCACATTCCGCCGAAGAATATCTTTGCGCCCTGAGTAAAGCTTCTGGCATAGGCAGGAGTACCGTTATGAAATTTGCCCAGACCAATTGTTTCATAGCCGTTGTTTTTGAAATTTTCAGCCATGGTTATATGGCTTTCAGGTATATCCTCACCAAGGCCCTGAAGTCTGAAGGGGTTTCGGCCTGTGAGCACCATGGCACGGCTGGGCATGCATACAGCTCCGCAGGTGCCGCCTGCAATATGAGCATGAGTGAATGTCATCCCCTCACTCATAAGCTTATCAAGATTAGGTGTGATTATTTCGTAGTTGCCGAGAGCATGAATGGTATCAAAACGCTGATCATCGGTGATTATAAACAGAACATTTGGCTTCTTTGTCATAGTGTCAACCTTCTTTCATGAGCACATTATAGCTCAGAGGGAAATATTTTGCAACAGATTATGATAAGAAACAGCATTCGGTGGCTCAGGGTGCGAAAAAATTTCGCACAAGCGCGCCGCGCTTCATAATTCCCCCGAGGGAATTATGCCTGAGCCACCGAAACCCACTGCAGGCACAAAGCTCCCCGATATAGTCGGGGAGTTAAATTTATTTGACTATGATCTTGTAAATCGCAGTTCCTCTATGCTGTGTGAGAGGCTGGAAGGAATCTGAAATCTCTTCATAAAGCACATAGCAGCTGTTTACATTTTCAAGCTTAGTGCCATCAAGCTTGACTTTAAGGTCTGTCTGATTTTCTTCACTTGTGACAATGTCAATATAACTATAGCCGTCAAAAACGGGCATAAGCTCATTATTGATATAAAGGCTGAGTCTGTAAGTGCCGCCGTCGCCGAGAGCAGTAATGGTAATTTCTTCATCCTCTTTATCTTTAATATACATTCTTTCATAAAATCCGTCTTTTGTGAAACAGGAATCAATATCCGAATAAATGAAAGTATAAAAATCAGATTCCATAGCGTTGTAGCTGTCAAAAATTCTGCTGTTGGCAGCTGCAATCTCTTTTCCGCTGAAATTCACTGCAACAGGAGTCTCATAAGGAGCATCAACCTTCATTATGACCTTGTTATAACCGATATCTATTATATCGTGATGATGTGACACCATTTCATCCACATCGCCTTTTTCTTTGAGCTCAAGGTCCGGATTATACATGATGTAAGTTGTCATCTGAAGCTCGTCGCCGGCTTTGCCCACATTGGGTATGAATGAAATATAGATTTTCTTTTCTGTCAGAGGCACAGGCTCAAACTCATAAAGCATTGTGTTTTCAACTGTTTTTCCGTCACATGTTGCGGTGAAGCTCTGTCTGATGCCGTCGAGAGTAATAAGAATCGCCTGCTGTCTGAACATGGGTTCTATTTCACTGTTAATTGTGAAAACAGCCTTTATTTCACCGCCGTCATAGCTTAAAACATCAAGCTCACGTTCCTCATATGTTTCGGGAACAACGGTGAATGTTCCATCCTTATTATCCCATATCTCCTCGGGGATTTTAATGTCGGCATTGGTTGTTTCTGCACCCTCAACATCATAGTTGATTGTTCCGGTGCCGAGAAGAACTGTGGCAGCACCTGCTGAAAGTGTAAGACAAATAATCAAAACAGCTGCAATAAGTGCAGCAAACTTCACTCTGGGTCTGCGTCTGAGACTCTGTGTTTTTTCTTCGCCGATTAAGGCAGTCATTTCCTTATTGAATTTATTAGAATAGGGTCTTAAAATCTGCTTTTCTTCAGGCAGACTTTCAATTTCAATTCTTGCCGCCTCTTCAAGAGCTCTTTTGAGCGTGTCGTTGTTCTTTTTCATCTTTTGTATCCTCCTTTTCTAAAATAGCTATGAGTTTTTGTCTGCCTCTGAAAAGCTGTTGCTTAACGGTGTTTTCTTTTGTTCCCGTCAAAGCGGCAATTTCAGAAACCGAAAGGTCGTTGAGATAATAGAAGGTCAGCACATCACGGTATCTGCTTTCAAGCTTCATAATAGCGGAGAGAATTTCTTTATAACTTTCTCTGCGACAGATTTCGTCAAGCAGACTCTCATCTCTTTCAGCTATAGCCTCATCAAGAGGCGTTTCTTTTTCAGGCAGACCCATCCTCATTATATTGAGAGCTCTGCTTCTTGCAGCCTTTATCATGTACGCTGCCGCGCTTACCGAGTCAACATCTTTGATTTTATCAAGGTGATTTGAAACAGCTATAAACGCATCATGCACTGCGTCCTCTGCCCTCTGAGGGTCACGCAGAATTCTGCAGGCAGTTATATACATTCTGTTTTTATATCTGTCATAAAGCTGTCGGAGCTTTTCTCTGTCATAATCACTGTGCATATCTATTATCACCTCCGTTACTGTTTTAAAAGGCCTTTCACTTATATAGACACAGTTTAGCATATTAAGGTTACGGGATTATGAAAAAAGTTTTTATATACAAAAAAGACGGCAGATTTTATTCTGCCGTCTTATCTTTTTTTATTTGTCCTCGCCGGACGAACTTTACTTTTCTCCCGCAGCGGGACATAACTTTAATTATTTGCAAAGCTCAAACGGTTACAAATCGGAGCGAAGCGACCCACAATTTTGCATTTTGCACTTTGCATTTTGAATTTATATACGTGCTACACCGCTGTCACGTGCTGCCTTGGCAACTGCTGCTGCAACTGTGGGGCCGACTCTTTCGTCAAAAGCTGCGGGAAGAATATAGTCTGCCTTAAGGTCTTCGTCACTGATAAGTGAAGCAATAGCCTCAGCTGCTGCCATCTTCATTTCTTCGTTGATGTCACTTGCTCTTACGTCAAGAGTACCGCGGAAAATTCCGGGGAATGCAAGAACGTTGTTAATCTGGTTGGGGAAGTCGCTACGACCTGTACCAACAACGAGAGCGCCTGCTGCAAGAGCTTCGTCGGGCATAATTTCAGGAACAGGGTTAGCCATGGGGAATACGATGGGGTCCTTAGCCATTGAACGAACCATATCCTGAGTTACACAACCGGGAGCTGAAACACCGATGAAAATGTCAGCGCCAACGAGAGCATCAGCAAGTGAGCCTGTTTTGCCTGACTTGTTTGAGAAGGAAGCAAGTTCCATCTTAGCGGGATCATTTTCAATGCCTTCTCTGTTCTTGTGTACTACGCCCTTACGGTCGCACATGATAACATCCTTGATGCCCATAGCGATAAAGAGCTTTGCAATAGCAACACCTGCTGCACCAGCGCCGTTGAATACTGCCACACAGTCTTCAATTTTCTTGCCTGAAAGACGAAGAGCATTGATAAGAGCTGCTGAGCAAACAACTGCTGTGCCGTGCTGGTCATCGTGGAAGATGGGGATATCTGTTTTTTCCTTGAGCTTTCTTTCGATTTCGAAGCAACGAGGCGCACCGATATCTTCAAGGTTAACACCACCGAATGAGCCTGAAATAAGAGCTACTGTGTCAACAATTGTGTCAACATCCTTTGACTTGATGCAAAGAGGAACTGCGTCAACATCGCCGAATTCCTTAAAGAGAACACACTTGCCTTCCATAACGGGCATACCTGCTTCGGGTCCGATGTCGCCAAGACCGAGAACTGCAGTACCGTCAGTAACAACTGCGATTGTGTTCCATCTTCTTGTGAGCTCGTATGACTTATTGATGTCCTTCTGAATTTCAAGACAGGGCTGAGCAACACCAGGTGTGTAAGCAAGTGAAAGTGCTTCCTTATCCTTAACTGCCACTCTTGAAACAACTTCAACCTTGCCCTTCCATTCGCCGTGAAGTCTTAATGATTCTTTTGCGTAATCCATTTTTATCACCTTTTTAAATATATTTTCTTGCACCGAAGGTGCATATCGAGCCATAAGGCATATCGAGTGTGTAACACATATCGAGCCGTAAGGCATATCGACACAGGATATCATCAAATAAAATTATCGATATGTTGCCTCAGGGGCAACTCGATATATTTGTCTGAAAACAAATTCGATATGTTTGCCAATGTCAAACCCGATATGTTTTAAGTTGTAAAACAAGAGTTCTTATGCTTCCCAGGGGAACTTGTAATCAAGACCGAGATCGTCACGAACCTTATTCATTTCAGCCTGAACTGATTCATTGATGGGCACACCGCTGTCTTTTCTCTGAAGCCAGATTTCATATTCCTTTTCACCTGCAGTGTAGATTCTATCTTCACCGGGAGCCTTCTTTGAAGCACGCATTGAACGAAGGATGTCACCTGTTTTCTTGCGGCAGATTTCTTCGCCCATAAAGTGGTCTGTATCAATAGCAATAAAGAAGTGACCGAGATGATAGGGACGGATATTGCCGTTTTCATCTTTACCGTCAAGATCCTTACCGTATGAGCCGTCCTGAAGAACTGATGAAAGGAATTCAACAAACAGAGCAAAGCCATAACCCTTGTAACCGCCGAGAGCTTCACCGATACCGCCGAGAGTTGCGAGAGCTGCTGTGCCGTTTCTGATCTTCTTGAGAGCTACACCTGCATCGCCTTCAACGGGGTTACCGTCTGTGTCGATGATTGTGCCGGGATGAACATCTTCACCGATTCTCTCATAATATTCAACCTTACCGTTCTGTGTGATTGATGTTGCACAGTCAAAGTTGAAGTCGAATTCTTCGTCAGTGGGAACGCCGAGTGTAAAGGGGTTAGTACCGAACATGCCTTCAACACCGAGTGTGGGAGCAACTGAGGGACGTGCGTTTGTGCCGGTCATACCGATGCAGCCTGCCTTTGTTGCCATTGTGGTGTAATAGCCTGCAATACCGTAGTGGCAGGAATTACGTACAACTACCATACCCATACCGTACTTCTTAGCCTTTTCGATAGCCATAGTCATAGCCTTGTGGCCGATAACCTGACCCATACCGTTGTGGCCGTCAACAACTGCTGTTGTTTCGGTTTCCTTGAGAATTTCAAAGTTTGTTACGGGCTGCTGAATGCCTGCGTTGATTCTGTCGATATAAACGGGCTTGAAACGGTTGCAGCCGTGTGATTCAATACCTCTTCTGTCTGATTCAAGAAGCACGTCAGTTACGATTTCTGCATCGTCAGCAGGCACACCGACACCGATGAATGCGTCCTTGATAAAGTCATGTGTGGTTTTCCAATCAAGAATTACCTTAGCCATTTTGTTCACTCCTGTGTATAAATTTATTATTTTTTTATATTTTCAAGCCCGAAGGCTTAAAGACCGATTATTCTTTTTCTTCCCATGCCATAGCTCTGGTAACAGCTTTCTTCCAGCCGGCATAGAATTTATTTCTTTCTTCCATGCTCATTTCAGGCACGAAGACTCTGTCGACCTCACGGTTAGCCTGAATGTCATCAAGGTTTTCCCATACACCGACAGCAAGACCTGCAAGATATGCGGCGCCGAGGGCTGTGGTTTCAACTGTCTTAGGTCTGTCAACCTTAGTTTGTGCCATATTCGCCTGAATTTGCATCATAATATTACTTACACTTGCGCCACCGTCAACACGAAGCTCACTGATGTCAATGCCCGAGTCATCCTTCATAGCTTCAAGAAGGTCGGTCATCTGATAGGTGATGCTTTCGAGAACTGCACGGCAGATGTGCTTTCTGTTGACACCGCGTGTCAGACCTGTGAAACAGCCTCGTGCATACATATCCCAGTAGGGAGCACCAAGGCCGGTGAAAGCAGGCACAAGATAGCAGCCGTTTGCGTCGGGTACCATTTCAGCAAGCTCGTCACATCTTCTGGGGCTGTCAATAAGCTGAACCTCATCACGAAGCCACTTGATAACAGAACCTGCGTTGAAGGCTGAGCCTTCGATTGAATATGTTGTTTCACCGCCGAGACTCCATGCAACACCTGTGAGAAGATTATTTTTTGAAACAACCCTCTTGTTGCCTGTGTTCATAAGCAGGAAGCAGCCTGTGCCGTAGGTGTTCTTTGACATACCGGGCTCGAAGCATGCCTGACCGAAAAGTGCTGAGGGCTGGTCGCCGATTGCACCGCAGATGGGCACACCTTCAAGCTCTTCAAGACCGATGATGCCGCTTGAAACCCAGCCGTAAACCTTGCTTGAAGGCACGGGTGTGGGAAGAATGCCCATGGGTATGCCAAGCTTTTCGCAGAGATATTCGTCCCACTGAAGCTTGTCAACGTCAAAGAGCATTGTTCTTGAAGCGTTTGAATAGTCTGTAACATGTGATCTGCCACCGGTAAGATTCCAGATAAGCCAGGTTTCAACAGTACCGAAAAGGAGCTGACCTGCTTCTGCAAGAGCCTTTACACCGGGAACGTTATCAATAATCCACTTGATTTTTGTGGCTGAGAAATATGCGTCAACAATAAGACCTGTGTGCTCTGTGATATATTCGCAAAGCTCCTTGTCTTCTTTGATTTTTTCACACATATCGGCAGTTCTTCTGCACTGCCAGACAATTGCGTTATAAACAGGCTTGCCTGTGGCTCTGTCCCAGAGAATAGTTGTTTCTCTCTGGTTGGTGATGCCGATACCTGCAATATTTTTTGATGAGAAATTGCCTGAACGAAGAACAGATGTGATTGAATTAAGCTGGCTGTAAAGAATGTTCAGAGGGTCGTGCTCAACCCAGCCTGCCTTGGGATAAATCTGCTCGAATTCGTTCTGTGACTTTGCGATGATGTTGCCCTTTTTGTCAAAGACAATTGATCTTGAGCTTGTGGTACCCTGGTCCAGGGCGAGAACGAGTTTTTCTTCCATATCTTCATATCCTCCTGTAAGATAAATTATTACCTTATAAAAAAGAGAACAGCACAACAACCCCTATGGGATCATCATCTATTCTCTCATCTCCATAGATTTATATCTCATTAAACTGAATATATGCAGGCAGGACAAGGTCTGCCATTGTCATTTATATTGTACTGTAAAACCCGCCGTTTGTCAACAGAAAACAGAAGAATATTATTAATGTTTCACTGCATATAAGGCTTATATCTGAGGGTGAATATTGAGTTTGATATGCGGAGTGTTCTTTCGGAGAAAATTGGCGGTACCGCACCCCTATTGCGAATTTTTTTCATTTTTCCTCTTGACCGAAAGCCTATTATATTTTATAATATATGTATGTTTGTTTATCAACCCGATTTATATAGATGATGTGAAAGGAAAAGAATAAATGGAAAATGTATTCTCAGGTGAGATTTTAAATATTACGCCCTTTAAAAAGGGTTTTGTTTTTGCCACAAAAAGCGTAGCAGAAGACGGCAGATTAAAAGCAAATTTTTACGGCTATGATGCAATAAACGATAAATTCACTCACATAAAGAAGTCAGTTTATCTCAAAATAAAGTTCGGATATGAATACGAAGAAATTGCTGAGCAGCTTGGCGACTATGTTTCATGTGATGTGGGTGTGCTCAACGATAACCGTATTATGACTATATTCCCCAACGGCGAATATAACATTTTCAACACAGACGGCACTCTCAACGTTTCATCCCTTCTTACATATCACGGTGCTCCTGTCTGTGATATTGCAGTTGACGGTGCTTATGTCTGGTGCGCAGTACCCTCAGAGAATGCAATTATCAAATATTCTCCCCGCGAGGGCAGAATTCTTCTTCGTGTCGGCGGCGGCGAAGCAACTGCATTTGAAAGCCCCTGCGCAGTGACACTTCACGGCAGCACACTTTATATCTGCAACCAGAGCTCTAAGAAAATCCGCACCCTTAACATTCAGACAAACTCTGTCAGAGACTATCGTGTTTTCAACGAAAAGGTTTATAAATATATCAACGTTATGGGCAGAGAATTCGTCTGGCTCAAGTCAGGTCTTTATATCCTTGATTAAGACAATAAAAAATCAAAGCAGTTAAGTTTTCAGGCTTAACTGCTTTTTTTATATTCAGGTCTGATTATTCACCTTTTTTAAATACGCCCTTCTTTGAAAGGATAAGAATGGGAACAAGAACGAAAACTGCAACAATTGATGCAAAAAGGAACATGCTTGTTGAGGGTACCAGCTTTTCAACACCGTATTCAACTACTGTGAGATTTGAAATACGGCTGGCAATATCGCCGATCCAGGGGCCGACAATCATAGGAATAAGCACGAAGAAAATCATTCTGATGCCCTGGAAAAGACCAACCTTATCCTCGGGAATGAAGTCACGTACTGATGCGCTGAGCTGAATCTGAAGCACAACGTAACCTACGAGTGTGGGAGCGATGCCGATAAGCACAATAACAAAATTTGTTGATGTTGAAAGAATAGCAAGACCTATAACAAACAGAATAACGGTGGGAATATAAGCCTTTAACTTGTTTTTGTTAGCAACCTTGAGAAGAATCACTATGCCTGCAACAATAGCAGCAACAGCAAGTACGGCAACAATAATCGTCTTGACATCAAACACTGCACCGGGAAGAATAACCTTTTCAAGATAAACAAAAAGATAAGGGAAGAAGACCTGCACTGCTATGTTATAAATGCAAAGTGCTGTAAGAGCAAGATAAAGTTTTGAATTTTCTTTGACAACTGAAGGTCTGAAGCCGTAGAAAAGATCGCTCCAATAATTTGAATTGGTTTTTTCACCTTTGATTTTGGGCTCTTCAAGAGTGAACAGGCCTGCAACACCGCAGGCTGTGACAACAAGACCGAGGCCGAGGAAAAATGCCTTATACGACACAACACCTGCCTGAGCAAGAGAGCCGACACCCATAACTGCAACTGTGGCAAAGAAACCAACAAACATAAGCACCGTTTCAACCTGAGGTCTGACAACGGGGTTTGTTACGTCCGTAACCCATGCATTAAAGGCTGAGTCGTTACTTGTTGAGCCCATAAAGGTCATAACCATATCCATAATGATAACTGTCCAAACAGCCACAGCAAGAATTTTAACTTCATCTGAAAGGCCGAAAACTGCAGCAACACTTTCTTTTGATATTAAACCGAAAGAAGCAGTGATAATACCCCAGATTATGTAACCTACCGAAATGAAAACCTTTCGTTTTTTCATCTTTTCACTGAGTGTGCCCATAATGAAAGTGGTAACAACTGCTGTAATGGCAGACAGGGCAACCATTCGGCTGATGGCCGTTGTGGGAGGCATTACACCTGCAAGTGCGTTGGCAGAAACACCTTCATAAATTGAGCCGTAAAGGAAGGTGTTGAAATACATATTTTCAAGATTCCATGCAACACCGCCCATTAAGCTGAAAATAACGATGTTCAGCCATAAACGTTTTGAAAGTTTGTTTTCCATAGTTTTTCTCCTTTTATGTTTTAATAAAAAAATCTACCCTACTATTATAGCAGAGTAGACATAAAAATCAAATAGAATTCAGATATTTTACTAATTTTTTATTTTTTATTGCTTTTATGAGAAGTAAACCTACTGTAAAGCACACTGCAAGCTCACCCAGAGCAACAAAACCTGCCTGTGTCAGGAAGCTGACAAAATTGAAAGGCCCTTTAATAAAAAAGATTTCAATCTCAGCACCTATTATAACGCCGTTGAAAATTGCAGGCATAAGCGCCGATAAAAGAGGCAATCCCTTAAAAGTGATGCTGCGCGTTCTGTAAATGCAGACAGCTGCCAGAAACGACGCCAGGGTACCCATAATCATATCAACGGGGAGAGCTCCTGCAGAAACAATATTTGCAAGCAGACATCCCACTGTCAGACCGGGAATTGCATAAGGCGTGAAAACGCAAAGCATGGTCAGTGCTTCACTCAGACGGAATTGCACCGCCATTGATGTGGTACCGGGAAGCAAAGCTTCCTGAGCATAGGTCAACGCAACATATAAAGCCGCAATAACCGCACCCACAACAAGACCGTAGATCTTTTTGTTGTTATTCATTTTTTAAACTCCTTTAGTTTTGATTTAGACAATAATTCCTTATTGTTCAGGTCAGGAAGGTCTCGAACTGACCGCAGAATTAAGTTCGGATTTGCCAAATTCCTTTTAATTCGCGTTTGCTATTATACTACAACACCAACTCAAATTCAAGAGCTATTCGCTCAATTTTCTCACAGTTTCAGCAAGAGAAAATGCGGCCTTTCTGCACAGCTCTTCACTTTCAGCCTCAGCCATCACTCTTATCACAGGCTCGGTGCCCGATTTCCTCAGAAGCACTCTCCCCTTTTCACCAAGCAGCTTTTCAGTTTCGGCCACAGCTGACTGCAATTCTTCGCTGCACATTACGGCATCTTTGTTTCTGACAGGTATATTTATCAGCTCCTGAGGATAAGTTTTCATTTCACATGCAAGCTCACTGAGCTTCTTTTTCTGCGAGAGCATAATTTCCATAATTTTCAGACTGGTGAGTATTCCGTCACCCGTAGTGGCATATTTGGAATAAATTATATGCCCTGACTGCTCTCCGCCAAGCTTATAGCCGCTTTTCTTTATTTCTTCATAGACAAATCTGTCGCCCACATCAGTGACGGTGTAATTCACGCCTATTTTTTCAAGGCTTTTATAAAGGCCCATATTTGACATCACAGTTGTCACAACCGTATTGCCGCTGAGAAGACCTTTTTCTTTCATATATTTCGCTGAGATATAAAGTATTCTGTCACCGTCAACAACATTTCCCTTTTCATCAACGCAAAGGCATCTGTCAGCATCACCGTCATACGCGAAGCCTGCATCAAGCCTTTTTGCCCTGACAAAATCACATATTTCATCCATATATGTTGAGCCTGTCATATAGTTTATATTCGTACCGTTCGGCTCAGCGCCTATCATATAAACCCCTGCACCAAGTGCCTCAAAAACGCATTTAGCAATATTCCACGCACTGCCGTTTGCACAGTCAAGACCTATGCGCATGCCTTTGAATGAATGTATTCCTAAAGATATAAGATAGCCTATATATCGGTTTCTGCCTGAAACATAGTCAACGGTTTTTGCAATTTTATCTCTTTTGGCAAAGGGTAGCTCTTGTGTTTTTCCGTCAAGATAAGCTTCAAGCTTTTCAGTGAATTCCTCACTGATTTTTTCACCCTTGCCGTTGATAAGCTTGATTCCGTTGTCATAATATGGGTTGTGGCTTGCCGATATCATTATTCCGCAATCAAATTCATCACTTCTTGTTATATAGGCAACACAGGGCGTTGTTGTGACATGAAGAAGATAGCAGTCACAGCCCGAAGCTGTCAGCCCTCCTGCAAGGCAGTATTCCAGCATATAGCTTGAACGTCGGGTGTCCTTGCCGATAACAACTCTGGGTGGAAATCTGTCGCCTTGCTTTTCATGCTTATCTCTGAAGTACCAGCCGAGAAATCTGCCGATTTTGTATGCGTGGTCTGCTGTCAGGTCAATGTTCGCTTCGCCTCTGAAGCCGTCTGTTCCGAAATACCTTGCCATAGTTTCATACCTTTCTGACGGTTGTGTTTTCATCTTTGACTATCATATCTTTTTCAACACTTCCACGTAGTCTGACCAAGGGATAAACAACAGTTCTTCTTCCGATTATGGTGCCCGGGCAAAGCACACTGCCGCAGCCTACCTCCACCTCATCACCAACAATGGCACCGAATTTCTTAAGCCCTGTGCTCACCTTAAGCGTACCGTCAAAAACAAACACGTCGCTTTTATCGCTTTTGACATTTGATATGATTGCACCTGCGCCAAGATGAGCCCTATAACCAAGGATACTGTCGCCGACATAGTTGAAATGAGGCACCTGAACCTTATCGGATATAATCGAATTTTTTATCTCTGTTGAATTGCCTACAGTGCAGTTTCTGCCGATTATTGCGCTGCCTCTGATAAAGGCACTGTGACGCACCTCGCTGCCCTGACCTATGATGCAGGGTCCCTTGACAAAAGCAGTGGGATAAATAACCGTATCCCTGTGTATCCACACATCCTTGCCATAGCGCTCATATTCAGCTTTTGGCAGAGTGCTGCCCAGCTGCCTTATAAACTCGGCAAGGCCTCTGAGAGCCTGCCACGGCTCAGAAAAAGACAGGATATACTCCCCTGCAAGAGTGTGTTCAAGGGAGCAGTAATTGAGTATGTTAAAAATATAAATCACCTCGTAAAAATGCATAATTCAAAAATAAAAAGTCCGCACTGCGTCAGAATGCTTTTTGACATCACAGTGCGGACAAATCCGTTAACTTTATTTATTTCACATCATTTGCATTTGGCAATTGTGGGCAGTGTGTGCTCAGCAACGCCCTGAGGGTTATATTCCATCATCATATGACCACCCTCACTGAATTCATAGGTATAATAGCCTTCAGGTGCATTATCAAGAATAGCCTGAAGATTATCTGCCATAGCCACCTTATCGTTTGATGCTGTCATAACAGCGCAGGGAATTTTCAGTGCCTTGAGCTTAGTCAGGTCACTGCCTCTTGTGTGAGATGACATTATAGTGATTCCTGCACCTGTGCCCTCAAGAGAAAGAGGAGCAGAAATTCTTGTCAGGTCATATGTCTTTGCATATTCGCTGTCACTGAAGCTCATATCAACAAGCATACGCACCATAAAGGGCATACGCAGTGCAACAGCCAGAATCATATTATACATAGCCTGAGCAATTATTGAAGCACTGAATTTTGCCATAAAGCCTGAGGCTTCATTTGAGGTCTGAGGCGCATAAAGCACAAGACCTGTAACTTTTTCGGGATAATCGCAGGCAAGGTTAATAGCAATACCGCCGCCCATTGAGTGACCGCCGACTATCCAGGTGCCGCCAAGCTCTGTCATAAGCGCACCGATAACCTCTTCTCTTGAAAGGAAAGCAGTTTTGCTTGTTTCTCTTGAGGAGTAGCCGAAATTCGGAGCGTCAACAGTTACAACGTCATATCCGGCCTTCTGGTACTCTGCCGCAATGCCTTCAAGAGATGCTGTTGAAAGGCAGAAGCCGTGAATGAGCATAATCTGATTTTTGTTTTCTTCACTGTCATAGGTTCTGTAATGAAGGGTGTAATCACCGTAGGTGAAGAAGTTGCTGTTATCAAAGGGCTTGCTGTCATCTGCAGCAAAAGCCACAGGAATGAAGCTGAAAACAAGCACAAGGCTCATTATCAGAGCTATAAGTTTTTTCATAGGAATATCCTCCTTATAATATTATTGCAGCTCATATTGATATAATACACTATTTTAGGGATAATTTTCAAGTGCAACAAAGAAATATGAATAAAAAGCCCTGCAGAAAAAAACTGCAGGGTTATAATTGCAATAATTACAGCCGGATAATCAACTCACCTTGTGAATCATTTGCGTCTTGAATATCCGCCGCCATGCTTTGAGTCGGTTGAGCGCTTAAGGTCTGTCATTTTTTCATCGCTGACTTGTTTGAAACGTGCCATCATATCTTCAAAAGACATACTTTCGTTTGTCTGGGGTTTCTGCTGACCCTGCCAGACATTGGCGTTTCTCGGTCTGTCATTTTTCTTTTGTCTGGGCTCAGGCTTTTTTTCGCTCTCTTCAGCCTTTTTGATAGACAGACTGATTTTGCCTTCAGGTGATATACCAACCACCTTGACCTTGACATCCTGGCCTTCTTTAAGAAAATCTTTGATTTCCTTAACATAAGTGTTAGACACCTCAGAGATATGTACCATTCCGCTTTTTCCGTCAGGCAGACTTACAAAAGCTCCGAAAGTTGTCAGACCTGTTACCTTACCTTCAACGATTGCTCCAACTTCAAGCATAAAAAGATGTTGTCCTCCAAAATTTATTCACCGAATGAAGAATTGTAATAAACTTTCTCTCCCGGTTTGCAATAGCCGTATTCTTCTCTTGCGATTTTTTCGAAATATTCGTCGTGATTCTTTTCATTGAGTATCTGCTCAATTGCAGCACTCTCTTCGTCCAACTGAGTTATTTCACGGTCTATATCGCCGATTTCATTCTTGAGCTGGTTGACTCTGACAAAATTTGATGATATGCCGCCGACAACAAAAACGAAGATGCCCACAACTAATAAAAGCCAAAGGTAGTGCACTTTACGAAACTTTTTCTTTTTCGGTTTTGCTTCATTGATGTTTCTGATAGCCAAAACAAACACTCCTTTAAAATCGATATATATATTAAGTATACGGATTTTTTTTATTTTTTCAAGAGTATTTTAGCAATATTCTTGATTTTTTTATCTGTTTTTTTCTTGTTTTGTTCCTCATTCTGAGCTTTTTGATGCTTAGTCAGAAAGGTGCTTATAATATTCTGCAGTTTATTAAGCAGAATTTTTATCGGATAAAAAATAAAGCCTGTGACTTTTCTTAAAATATCCATCAAAAAATATAAGGGCTTTCTTATATATCTTCCCATACTCAGATGAAAAGCTATTCCCCCTGCAAGCTGAGCTATAATGAGATTCAGGCGTACTATGCCGTTATTGTAAATAACCATATAAAAAAATGAAAGCACCGTTACAATAACGCAAAAGCTGAAATCACATATAACAGATGCTTTCTTTTTGTTGCCTGCCAGCCTTCGAAGCACGGAAAACACCTCATAAAGCAGACCTGAGAGTACCCCGAAGCCGATGCTTGTTATGAAAACCTGAAGTTGATTTGAAAGAGGCTCGGCATATCTCATCTGAACACCTTTGAGAAAAATCCACCCTTATCCGGTTGTCTGTCAGCATAGGAAAGCTGTGATATTCTGCCGTCAACACTCAGCTCACCCTTGTCAATATTGAGGGAGCTGATATGAAGCTCTGTGCCCGTAATCGTCAGCTCACCGTAATCTGTGTAGGCAATTATTGTGTTTTCGTCAAAGGAATCAACATCTGTCACTCCGCTCAGAGAAAGCTCTCCCCTGTCTTTCATTATAACATTATGCGGCAAGATAATTTTGTCTTTACTGTCGGTCATAAACAACACTCCTTCAGTAAAGAGTATTAATCAAAAAACAAAAAAAGAACAGAAGTGAATCTGTTCTTATAACATCTTATACATAAGACCTGCATCGTTTTTTGTTGCGTGTTCTGTGACAACAAGAACTTCTGCCTTCATAAGGTTTTCGCCCATCTGAATCTCAATTATATCCCCAACCTTCACATCATAGGAGGCTCTTGCAATTTTGCCGTTGACGGTAACGCGCTTTGCATCACAGACTTCGTTTGCAATAGTTCTTCTTTTGATAAGACGGGAAACCTTTAAATATTTGTCAAGTCGCATTGGAACTCCTTTCATTTGAATGCAAAATGCAAAGTGCAAAATGCAAAATTGTGGTCGCGGATACATTCTTTCTAAAAAAGAAGTCTTTCTCCGCAAAAATGGTCGGATTAAAATACCGTCTGCCATCAGTTATAAAATAATAATTAACATCTTGTTATTCAGGCAGGATAAAACTTTATCCATCAAACAGACACCCATCGGATATATTTCGGAACGAAGTGACCCGACATTTGCATTTTACATTAAAAAGAGCCGCCCAAAGGCGGCGTCTTTTTATAGCAGTAATTATTTTACAGCTGATTTGAGTGCAGCGCCTGCCTTGAATGAAGGAATCTTTGCTGCAGCGATTTCGATAGCTTCGCCTGTCTTGGGGTTGTGACCTGTTCTTGCAGCTCTTTCCTTAACTTCGAATGTACCAAAGCCGATGAGCTGAACCTTATCTCCTGCCTTGAGAGCATCTTCGATTGAACCGAAAACTGCTGCGATAGCCTTTTCTGCGTCCTTCTTTGAGATTTCAGCCTTAGCTGCAACTGCATTGATTAATTCAGTTTTATTCATTTGTTTTTCCTCCAAATAAATTTATATTTCCAAGAGGTTAACCTCTATTGGATTTAAGTATGATTTTTGCTTCATCCCAGAGCTTGTCAAGCTCCTCGATGGAAGTCTCTTTCATGTTTATTCCTCTTTCTTCGGCCAGTTTTTCAACCACAAGATATCGTGAAATAAACTTCTCGTTTGAAAGTGTGAGGGCCTCTTCCGAATCAACGTCAATAAATCTTGCAACATTGACACAGGAGAAAAGCACATCACCGAATTCTTCTTCTATATCCTTCTGAGCTTTTGTGCCGATAGCCTCTTTAAGCTCCCTTATTTCACTTTCAAGAGCAGCGAGGGCACCTGACATATCATCCCAGTCAAAACCCGCTTTTTTAGCCTTGGACTGTATTTTCTGAGCTCTCATAAGAGCAGGCAGCTCTTTCGGAACCTTGAGCATTGAGCTTCCCTGAGTTTTCTGTGCCTTTGACTTGCGCTTTATAGTATCCCAGTTTGAAAGCACTTCATCAGTTGAAGAAACAGTTACATCACCAAAAACGTGAGGATGTCTTTCTATGAGCTTTTTGCATATTCCGTCTGCAACATCATCGAAGGTGAAGCCGCCTTTTTCTTTTTCCATCTCAGTGTGGAAAACAACCTGAAGCAGCACATCGCCCAGTTCTTCAAGAAGAAGGTCTTTATCCTGCTTGTTGATAGCCTCAATAACCTCATAGGTTTCTTCTATAAAGTTTGACTTTATGCTTTCGTGAGTCTGCTCTGCATCCCAGGGACAACCGCCGGGAGCACGGAGAATTGCCATTATTTCAAGCAAATCTTCTATCTTGTAATTTTCCTTGAATTTAAAATCACTCATATAAAAACCTCAATGCATATATTTTAACCTAATAATCCAAATTTTGCAAGGACTTTTGCAATTTTTTCCCCTTTTGGAAGCATTAAAACGTCATCTTTTACAATTCCTTTAAATAATAACATAGAAATTGCATAGGTTACACCGCCAAAACCGATAGCCACGATGCCTACAAGGCGGCTTTCAATCATCAGTTTTTCTGCAATAATGTAGTTTGCACCCCATGCAGCAACACCGCAGAGCGCTGCAGAAATAAAGGGCTTGAGATAAACTGACACAACATTTATTCTGACCCCTGTTACCTTAAGAAGTGAAATAAGGTTATAGGCAAAGATGATAACATAGCACAGTGCCGTACTCACGGGCGCACCCTTGATGTTAACTTCAGGGTTGCCGATAAGAATAAAGTTGAGCAATATTTTAGCGCATGAGCCAACAGCAATTGACTTGATGGGAATATCCATTCTGCCCACTGCCTGAAGCATATTTGTCATAGGCGATGTTGCGGCAAAAAGGAACATTCCAAGGCCGTAAACGCGAAGCATCGGCTCTGCAATTGGAATCATATCCTTGCTTGAGGAATAAAGAATCTCAAGTATGGGGCCGGGTATTGCAGCAATTCCGAGACCTGCAGGCATAGCAATCATCATAGTTACACGAAGTACTGTTTCAATTGTGCCCTTGATTTCTTTTTTATCCTTGGCTGCCCATGCTGATGACAGTGCAGGAATTGCACTTATACCAAGTGTAAGTGTTATCGTGGGAATAAGATTTTTAATGTTAAGCACAGAGCCGTGAGTACCGTAAAGATAGTTGTTGATGCCCTCATCGAGAGTCTGAGCTGCTGTGAGTGAAGCACTGTACATCTCTTTTATAAGGTCACCGCCGACTTCCATAGCATAAGCAAGACGGTTTCTGATTGTAAGGTCGTCTATCATATTGCTGATGTTGAGCACTATTGAGCTCAGGGCAATAGGTGCAGCAATGCGTATAAGGCTGTTTCTGAGAGTCTTATCACTTTCGGGTGCGGGAGAATTGACTATTTCCTCTCTTGTGAAGCCGAAGCCCTGACGCTTATACTTTATAAAGAGATAAAGGAGACCGAGCATTGAGCCTAAGGTTACACCCATAATTGCCACTGCAGCGGCATAAGGGTACATAACAGCAAGAGCCTCTGCCTCACTGCTAACCTGCTGACCGAAAACTGTTGCCACACCGTCAACTGCTTCTTTGTGATATGTAGAAAGCCAACGGTTAAAGCAGACATAGGTTGCACTCAGACCGAAAACCAGCTTCACGCCTGCCTCGATAACCTGAGAAACGCCTGTAGGAGTCATATTCTTAAGTCCCTCATAATAGCCGCGGAATGAAGACATCATGCAGCAGAAAAGCACGCAGGGTGCAACTACAAGCACACTGACATAGTTCATCGGTGACTTAACCATAACAGAATAAGGATAAGCTATGCACATCAGAATAAGAGTACCTGTAAGACCGACGATAAAGAAGAGCTTCTGTGCAACATGGAAAATGCGCTGTGCATCTTTTATTCTGCCGAATTCAACATTCTGTGACACCATCTTTGAAACTGCAACGGGCAGACCTGCCATAGAAATTGCATAAAGAGGGTTATAAATTGCATAGGCGCCTGTGAAATAACCGTAGCCTTCGGGAGTGAGAAGGTTTGTCAGGGGAATTTTATAAACTGCGCCTATAAGCTTGACTATTACGGTTGCAATAGCGAGCACCCCTGCACCTGTAAGCAGACTTTGTTTTTTTCTTTCAGCCATATTTTCTATCTCCTTATCCTATAAATTCTTTAAGAAGTGAATTTGCGGGTACATCCCCTTCGGTGAGGGACACGAAGCCCGAGAGTTTATTTTTCAGCTCGCAGGCCGAAGGATAGTATATACTATCTTCCCCTACATGGTCAAGTAGTTTTTCTGCAATATCTTTAAAAATGCAGACCTCGTAAGGGTGTATTGAGTCAATTCTCACATCTGCTCTGTGGCTGTGCGGGAAAAGATATCTGTCCTCACCCATGCGCACACCCTTCCAGAGATAATAGGTATATTCAACACTGCTGTCTCTGAAATGATAGTCGCGGATAAGCCTTCTGATAAAACGCATATTTCTTTTTGTCAGCAGTACCCTGCCGTCTTCACCGACTCTTGAGGAAACACTGACATAAAGCTTTTTCATGTTTTCGCCCTCAAGACAGTCTGTTATCATCGGGTGCAGAGCGTGAAGACCCTCAACTATAATTATTTCATCCTCTGCAACACTGAGTGTGTTATAGCCCTCACGCATTTTGCTTGTGAATGAAAAATAAGGTATATCAGCCCTGCCATCTTTAAGCAGAGCCTTAAGGCATTTTTCTATAAGATCAGTGTCAAGAGCTTTAACCGTTTCATAGTCAACAGTGCCGTCTTCAAAATAAAATGAAACGTCCTGGTTGCGATAAAAATCGTCAAGGGATATAACTGAGGCATGACGCCCCTTAAATTCACAGTCCTCTTTAAGAAGTCTTGCCGTTGTGGTTTTGCCTGAGGATGAGGGCCCTGCAAGCATTATAAGCTGTCTGCCCTCTTTTTCGCATATTTTATCAGTTATGTTGAGAAGCTGTTCTTTATATGCAGACTCACATTCATTTATGAAGCCTTCTTTATCTGTGAGAACCCTTTCATTTATCTGTGAAGCACTGAAAAAAGCCATATTTATCACCCTTTCAAAGAGTAAGCTGTTATTGAATCGGGAATTTTTCGTAAAACTCCCCTATGTACTTCTTTCTTGATATAATTTCCTCAAAATTCCCTATATATTCATATGGGTATTTATAATTGTAGATTCTTTCAATTTCATTGCCGTAAGGCGCTTTGAGCTTTATAACGGCACCTGCACCAACAGATAAAATAGTGTGGCACTCTTCCATCATGTATACATTATATATACCCTCATAGCCCTTTTTAGCCCAGCCCACGTTTTCCAGGTTGCCAAGGCTCTTGCTCTGGCGATACATATAATAAGGCTCATAGCCTGCCTTTGTCAGCTTTTCCTGCACCATAGTGAGCATATCTCTTGTCAGAAGAGGTGAATTTGTTTTCTTGCCCTCGGTGACAATTGTGCTTGAGCGTTTAAGCGCAAGAGTATGCACGGTAATGTTTTCGGGATTTAACTCTATGGCCTTGTCAAGAGTTGCACTAAAGCTTTCGAGTGTATCTGTGGGAAGACCTGCAATAAGGTCCATATTGATATTGTCAAAGCCCTTTTCCCTTGCCATAGAGAACGCAGACAGGGTTTCTTCACTTGTGTGGTTTCTGCCTATTTCCCTGAGCACACTGTCACTGAAGGTCTGCGGATTTATGCTGATTCTTGTGCAGGAGCAGTTTTTCATCACTGTGAATTTTTCCTCAGTGATGCTGTCGGGTCTGCCTGCCTCAATTGTATACTCTCTTATGTCGGACAAATTGAAGCATTCACCTATTTCATCTGTCACTCTTTTAAGCTGCTCGGCTGTGAGCACTGTGGGAGTGCCGCCTCCGATATATATGCTTTCGAGCCTCAGACACTGCTGTTTTGCTATTTCGGCAGTGTACCTTATCTCTTCACAAAGCTTTTCAACATATTGGGGAATAAGCTTCTTTGCGCTTTCGTTTGAGTGTGAAATAAATGAGCAATATGAGCAGCGTGTGGGACAAAAAGGTACTGACACATAAAGTGAAAACGAATCAGGCGACGAGCCCTCGATTATAGGTGTTTCATTCTGCGACACCATAAGGGCAAGCTTTGTCTTATCCTCACTGACCTTAAGCTCATTCATAAAGTATTCTTGCGCGGCTTCTGTGCCGTGCTTCTGAGAAAGCTTTGTCATAAGCTTTGCAGGGCGCACCCCTGTGAGAATGCCCCAAGGCGGTGTGTAGCCTGTGATTTCACGAAGCAGATCAAAAAGCATAACTGCCATTTTTCTTTCAAAAAAGCTGTCATCGCCTTCTGAAAAGACCTTATCCTCAGTGGAAAAGCTCTCACTTCTTTTATAAGTCTTACCCTCAAAGCAAAGACTTATATCTATTCTTTCACCCTCAAGAGCAAGCAGACAATAGTCCTCGTCTGCTGATATGTCCTCCTGCCTGATAATTTTTATATCGGGCAGAAACACTCTCAGAAGGTTTTCCATCTCATAGTGATATGAGTTATTTTTATTTATAAGATGCATTTTATATTCCTCACATATAAGGATTGTTTCTTCTCTCGTTTTCCAAGGTTGTCAGTCCCTCGTGACCTGGATAAACCTTATAATCGCCCTCAAGGGATGCCAGCTTCTGCACCGAAGCGAGAATTTCTTTATAGGAGCCGCCGGGGAAGTCAGTCCTGCCAACGGTACCCTTAAAAAGAGTATCACCCGTAAAGAGCATATCGGAAAGCTTATAGCAGACACTGCCTCTTGTGTGACCGGGAGTGTGTATAACCTCAATTTCACTGTTTCCGAAGGCAAGTGTGTCACCGTCACCAACGAGCATATCAGCCTCGGTTTTCGGGAATTTGAGCCCGTGAGTTATTGCGAGGCTCTTAAGAGGGCTTGAAAGGCAGGCTTCATCTTCATTATGAATAACAACCTTTGCTCCGAAATCCTCTTTAAACTGCTTCACACCGAGCATATGATCATAATGACCGTGCGTGAGCAGAATATATCTGAGATTTACCCCCTGTGACTTAATATATTCACTCTGCCTGAGACCGTATGCACCGGGATCAATAAGAAAAGCATCCTTTGTGTCTTCGTCACAGACAAGATAGCAATTTGCAGTAAAGCCGGGGAATGTTATTTCAGTAACATTATAAGCCATAAGCTCACTCCTTCAGTGTTTTTTCCATTCATTTGTGTCCATTATTATTGTAACAGGGCCATCGTTTATGAGTTCAACCTGCATATCAGCGGCAAAAACACCCGTTGCCACCTTTTTCACACCGAGAGTGCGAAGC
>JAZNUW010000086.1:0-28567 GCA_045592465.1 Acutalibacteraceae bacterium
GACAAGCTCGACCACACCGAAAGCGACTGGATAACCGACATACCTGCCACATGCAAGGCTGAGGGCGTGAAGCACACCCAATGCACCGTCTGCGGAACGCAGTTGAGCAGTGGCACAATAAGTAAATTACCACACACCGAAACTGATATTCCCTCAGTAGATGCCACCTGCACTTCAACAGGTCTGACCTCAGGTGTTAAGTGCTCTGTTTGCGATGAAATCATAGTAGCACAAACTACAACTAGCAAGCTGAGTCACACCGAAAGTGACTGGATAACTGACACACCTGCCACATGCAAGGCTGAGGGCGTGAAGCACACCCAATGCACCCTCTGCGGAACGCAGTTTAGCAGTGGCACAATAAGTAAATTACCACACACCGAAACTGAGATTCCCTCAGTAGATGCCACCTGCACTTCAACAGGTCTGACTTCAGGGGTTAAGTGCTCTGTTTGCGATGAAATCATCGTCGCACAAACTGTAATCGACAAGCTCGACCACACCGAAAGCGACTGGATAACCGACATACCTGCCACATGCAAGGCTGAGGGCGTGAAGCACACCCAATGCACCGTCTGCGGAACACAGTTGAGCAGTGGCACAATAAGTAAATTACCACACACCGAAACTGAGATTCCCTCAGTGGGTGCTACCTGCACTTCAACAGGTCTGACTTCAGGTGTCAGGTGCTCTGTTTGCGATGAAATCATTGTCGCACAAACTGTAATCGGCAAGCTCGACCACACCGAAAGCGACTGGATAACCGATACACCTGCCACATGCAAGGCTGAGGGCGTGAAGCACACCGAATGCACCCTCTGCGGAACACAACTGAGCAGTAGCACAATAAACAAGTTGCCGCACACAGAAGTAATTCTGCCATCGGTTAATGCAACATGTGTGTCATATGGACTCACTCAGGGCAAAAAGTGTTCTGTCTGTGATTGTGTTATTATTCCTCAAACTCAAATTGAAAAACGTAATCACACTGATAATGACGGTGACAACAGCTGTGATATCTGCAGCACAAAGCTTGTTTCAGAATCACCTGAAAAAGTGGAGCCTTGCAGTCACATCTGCCACGAAAAAGGATTTATGGGTTTTATCTGGTCGGTGATCAGAATTTTCCTGAAAATTTTTGGCGTTAATCAGAGCTGCGAATGCGGTGCAAAACATTATTAATAATTAAAGGCAGGAGCTTTAGTTTCCTGCCTTTTTTCTTATTTTAATATGAAAATTATCACCGAGAACGAATAAAAAACACATTATCAGCATACCGACTGAAACAGGCAAGGAGGCACTGCTGACTAAATTTTTCGGCAGAGTACCGTAGGAAAACACATCATAGCTGACAGGATATATATTCAGAATAAAGCTGCATATAACGGCAGATAAGGCACCTGATAGTATGCGCGAGGCAAGGAAATATCTGTATTCGAGGCCGACTTCATTAATGGCGGACATAAGCTGAAAATGTGTGCAGATTCCGCTGAAGCTGATAATGCCTGCAATTATAGGTACGGGCAGATTTGTGCTTGCAACAAGACAGCCGTTTGTTACCTCAAGCAAAGTAAACAAAGTGAATTTTGCAGTGTTGCCGAGCAGTGATATTTCAATAAGCTTGTTAATGCACGAAAAGAGGATGACCCAGCTGCAGATGTTGAGCATGGTTTTACTGGCTGATGATATGCTTTTAATTATGGCATCTGAAAAGTCGGGACTATATTTCCAACTGCTTTTTTCAATGTGAATATTTTCTTCGGCATCGGCAAAAAAGCGGGAAAAAAAGCCGATAATAAGTGACGATAAAATTATGGAAAAATACATAATAAATCCTGCTTTTTTTGAGCCCAGCATATAAAAGCCCACAGAGCTGATAACGAATGACGGGGCAGGGTTAACGCAGAAGCTCATAAGCTGTTTTGCCTGAGCTGAGGTGATTTCATTTTTTCTGTAAAGCTCCCTGATAATTTTTGCTCCGACAGGATATCCGCCTATCATCGATAAAAAAATCACACCTGCACATTTGCCCGGCAGCCTGAACAATGCTCCTGATATAGCCGAAAAATATTTTTCGACCGCTGTAACTATGTCAAGATTTACAACAAGTGAAGCAATTATAAGAAAAGGATAAAGCGACGGTATGAGTGTTCCGAGACATATATCTATTCCTTCGCTGATGCCCTGACCTGCAGTTTCGGGAAAACGCAGAAAAACCAGCCCCGAAACTGATATTATGAATAAAACCGCAATATATTTTATATATGAAAGCAATACCGTGCTTCGCATTCTTAAAGTCTGATGAATCTGCACAAACAGCACCTCCGTTAAATTAATATTCCGTTGTGTGAGTATTATACTAATCCGACCGGCATAAAATGTGACGAAAGGTGTGATATCAGTGCAAAAAAATCTGAAGAACATTATTACCGATTTTACGAAGGAAGGCTTTTCTGATTATTTGTTGCCTCATATTATTTTTAATTCATGCAGTGAGGTACTCATAGAGGGCAGCAAAGGTATACTCGAATACAATACGGACAGTGTCAGGATAAACGGGGGAAGGTTTGTGCTGAAATTTGTCGGCGAAGACCTGAGCATAAGGGCACTGAACTATGATGAGATTATTATAAACGGCACTGTTGCCGCATTTGAATTCTGCAGTGTGTGAGGTGAAAGAATGAATATCATTGAGCTGCTGCGAAATTTCAAGGGTTATATCTGTCTTGAAATTAACGGCGGTTTCCGCGAAAGATTTATAAATCTGTGCGCAGTCAGACGCATAACAGTTTTTGATGTGAAATATGACGGACCAAGCCTCAGAATTAAAGTACCAATCAAAATGTTTCCTCTTTTAAGAGATGTCGCATCGAAAACAGGTGTGCATATAAAGGTGACTAGAAAATGCGGTCTGCCTTTTTTCATAGCTGAAAATGCCGATAGAGCAGGGCTTCTTGCAGGATGCATATTCTTCGTCTTGTTTGTGACAGTGATGAACTGCTTTGTCTGGTGCATCGATGCTGCAGGCAGTGAAAAATACAGCTCAGAGCAGATTGCGAATGCAGCTTTTGATTGCGGCTTCAGATACGGTGCCTGCAGATTCTTTTTAAACGAAGGCGAAATTGCACGTAATATTTATAAAAGCTTTGACGGTGAGCTTTCCTGGGTGACGCTGAATGTCAGAGGCAGCAGAGCTTCAGTTGAAGTCAGAGATACGGTTATTCCCTCTGAAAAAAAGGCGGAGGATAAGGAGCCGTGCAATATATTTGCAGATTTTGACGGAGTGATTATGTCTGATGAAACCCTTGCAGGTGTCAGATGCGTCAAGAAGGGCAGTGCAGTTAAAAAGGGAGATTTATTAATAAGCGGCGTTGTCGAAAATGAAAACTTATCTGCTGCTCTCTATAAAGCAAAAGGCAACTTCACCGCTTTACACAGAACGGCAGAAGAATTTAAAATCGAAAAGAATCACAGCCTTAACAAAATTGAAAATTTCAGCAGGGGATATATTCTGAATTTCTTTGGACTTGATATTCCTGCTTTTAAACCGAAGTCTGATGAAAACAGCCTTAGCTTCAATGTGGAATTTTATCCCTTTTTTAAAAATGTAAGACTGCCTTTTGGCATCAGTCTTGTTTATTCGGCAGAGTATAAGGAGGATTATGCAGACACCGATGAAAGACTGCTGATTGCCGCCGAAGGCTATTCGGCTATGTGCTATGATAAATATGCAAACACAAAAATTCTGAATTCAGATATAAAGATTTTTGATAATGAATCAGAAATCATTGTTTCGGGTGAGTATGAATGTATTGATTTTATAGGTGAAAGCAGGCCAATAATTATAGAAAATAACGAAAGTTAATAAAAAAATATTCAAAAGGTATTCACTTTTTTAAAGAAATGTGCTAAAATTTATTAAATATTGATTTAAGATATGTGTAATTATAATAAAAAACAAAGAGGTGTAAATGTTTGACAGAACAATCTTTCAGCATTGACAGAATGGAGCATGCTCTCAGCCTTTTCGGTTCCTTTGATGAAAATATCAAGCTCATTGAAAAGGAATTCAGTGTTGCTATTGTCAACAGGGCGGGGGAGCTTAAAATCAAAGGCGACGAAGAAAATGTAGATAAAGCCAAACGTGCTATCAGTAATCTGCTGGGACTTCTCAATAAAGGAGAAACTCTCAACGAGCAGAATGTGAGATATGTTATAAGTCTTGTTAAAGACGGTGCCGACGATAAGCTCAATTCCCTTTCGGGTGACTGTGTGTGCATCAGCGCAAAGGGCAAGCCTATTAAAGCTAAAACTCTCGGTCAGAAAAAATATATTGAAGCCATCAGGGATAACACCGTTGTTATCGGTGTCGGCCCTGCCGGTACAGGTAAGACTTATCTTGCAGTTGCGCTTGCTGTCAGTGCCTTCAGATCAAAGCAGGTCAACCGCATTATTCTCACAAGACCTGCTGTCGAAGCCGGTGAAAAGCTTGGCTTCCTTCCGGGTGATCTTCAGCAGAAGGTTGACCCGTATCTCAGACCGCTTTATGATGCACTTTTTGATATGCTTGGTGCTGAAAACTTTCAGAAATATCAGGAAAGAGGCAATATTGAGGTAGCACCTCTTGCTTATATGCGAGGAAGAACTCTTGACGACAGCTTTATAATTCTTGATGAAGCTCAGAACACAACACCCGAACAGATGAAAATGTTCCTGACACGTCTTGGCTTCGGTTCAAAAATTGTTGTTACGGGTGATATCACACAGATAGACCTGCCCGACGGCAAAAGATCCGGTCTGGTTGAGGTTATAAAAATTCTGAAGAATGTTGATGATATTAAAACAGTTAAATTCAGCGATAAGGATGTTGTAAGACATAAGCTGGTTCAGGATATAATCAAGGCTTACGATAAATATGAGGAGGCTAAGAAAAAGAAATGAAAGACAAAATTAAGGTAATCATTACAGATGCACAAAACACAATGAAACTGCCCAGAGGAGTGCGCATGCTCATCAGACGTTGCTGTAACGCTGTGCTCACAAATGAAAATTTCAAGGGCTCAGCTGAAATCAGTGTAACTATAGTTGATGATGAAATGATTCACGAGCTTAATCTTAAGCACAGAGGCATGGATAAAGCAACCGATGTCCTTTCATTCCCTCTCGGCATAAACGGAGAGTATGATATCAACAATGACACAGGCGCTCAGATGCTCGGTGATATTGTTATTTCAATTGAACATGCAGTTAAGCAGGCAGAACTTTACGGCCACTCAATAAACAGAGAAATTGCTTTCCTTACCGTACACTCAATGCTTCACCTTCTCGGCTATGACCATGAGCCCGGGGGAATGGAGCTTGTCAGAATGAGAGAAAAAGAAGAGGCAGTTCTCACTCAGCTCGGTCTTGTCAGAAGCGGAAGCTATTACACAACAGAGGAATAATATCTCAATGGAACACTATAAAAAATTATTTATGAGTTTTGTCTATGCTTTCACAGGCATATTCTCAACCATAAAAAACGAGCGTAATCTCAGAATACACCTGACCTGCGTTTGCTATATGTTCGGTTTTCTGTGCCTTACTGACTGGTTTGTGCTTGAAAAGGCTGACTGGGCAATACTTGTTCTTGCCTGCGGTACTGTTATCGGAGGCGAAATTGTCAACACCGCTATAGAAAATGCAGTTAATCTTGCGAGTGAAAAACATACTCAGTACGGCAAAATAGCAAAAGACGCAGCAGCGGGTGCCGTGCTTATCAGCGCTTTGTGTGCCGTTATCGTCGGAGTAATTATACTTTATCAGCCTGCGGCTTTCAGAATAATGTTTGATTATTTTATGAGTAATCCTCTGATGCTGCTTGTACTTGTGCTCAGCATTATTCCTGCTTCGCTTTTCATTTTTCTCGGTGTACCCTTCAGATTCGGAGGCAAAAAATGAATGAGACGTTTTCACGTACTGAGATGCTTATAGGCAAGGATGCCGTTGAAAGACTAAAAGGTTGCCGCGTTGCGGTTTTCGGTATAGGCGGAGTCGGCGGCTATGTCTGCGAGGCACTCATAAGAGCAGGTGTCGGAAGCATTGACCTTATTGATAACGACACTGTCAGTGTCAGCAATATAAACCGACAGATAATTGCACTGACTTCTACAGTCGGTCAGCTTAAAACCGAGGTAATGAAAAAACGAATTCTCGACATTAATCCGTCAGTGAATGTCAGAACCTTCAACACATTTGTTTTGCCTGATAGTATCGCTGAATTTGATTTCAGTGTCTATGATTACATAGTTGACGCTATCGATACTGTTTCAGGTAAGCTGGCGATTATCGAAAAGGCATATTCCCTTGGCGTGCCTGTTATTTCTTCAATGGGCACAGGAAATAAGCTTAACCCGTCAGAGTTTAAAATAACAGATATCAATAAAACGAGTGTCTGTCCTCTTGCCAGGGTTATGCGTTATGAGCTCAGAAAAAGGGGAGTGAAGAAGCTGAAGGTTCTTTACTCTCAGGAGGAGCCGATTAAGCCTGAACGCGATGCTGATGATAAAGCCCCGGTGGTGCCTGCCAGCATTTCTTTTGTGCCTTCAGTTGCAGGACTTTTGATAGGCGGCGAAGTAATTAAAGATTTAATAAACAGATAAAGGCAGAGTAGATCTCTGCCTTTTATAATACAATTTTATAGGTTTTGTCGCAGTTCTACTATGAGTAGAGCTGATTTTTTTGTTGTAGATTTGAAAAAATTAACAGTAGGGTGACAAGTGCAGCTGATTAATATATGATAAAATTAAGCTGAAAATAAGGAGAAAATGATTATGTCGCTTCAAAATGTTACTTTACCGTCATATTCCAAAACCGAGGAAATTCTCAATTCCGTGTCTCATGGTCTGGGTATCCCCATGGGAATTATCTTTTGTGTTTTGCTGCTGATAAGACCTGTAAACGGTAATGAAATAGCCGGGTCGCTTATATTTGTTTTTTCGGTTATAGTTTTATACAGCTGCTCAATGCTTTACCATTCTCTTAAAGCAGGAACAGCCAAAAAGGTTATGCGTCTGATAGACCACAGTGCCATATTTATTATGATTACAGGCACAATTCTTGCACTTAATGTTATCGGAGTTTTTCCGTTTGAGAAGTTCTTCTCGTTGTCCACTGCAGGAATCAGCGTTATCCTGAGTGTTGTGGGCATAATTCTGACCTTTATTGATCAGGAAAAATATAAAAAGGTGCAATTGGTACTTTATGTTATAGTCGGTTCAACGTGCCTTGCGATTATTTATCCTTTTATAAAATATAATGAGGAGCCATGGTCTTCGGTTATACTTCTTGCGGTGGGTGCCGTTGTTTATCTTATTGGTATGGCCCTTTATATTTCAGGTAAAAAGAAAAAATATTTTCACAGTGTTTTTCACCTGTTTGTTCTTGCAGGTACTGTTCTTCATTTCTGCGCGATATATTTTGTGTTAAAATAAAAAAACTCCCGTGAGGGAGCTTTTTTATTTGCTTTTTTTGTTAGATAGATAATAGGCGAGCAGATAAATAAAAATTGTTGCAACCTGCAAAAATGCGCACGAAATGAATATATACTTGAGATTTTCCAGGTTGAGAGAAAGATAAATAGAAAGTGCCGAAGTCCAGATAACTAATGAAACCGAGATGCAGCGATAAACGGTCTTGCCCCATATTGATGAGAAAACTGTGAGCGCAATTGAAGCGACGGGCAGGGCATAAATAAACGAATAGTCTGCAAAGCTCACCCAGTTATCGACATTTTTCATAACAAGGAAAAAGATAGAAGCAACAAAGAAAATTGAAAAAACAGTTATAAGAGGAACAAACAGCTTTGTTGGTGTGTTTTTCGGAATATCCCTGAACTGACTGACATTGGTGGTTTCTTTGTCTGCTAACAAATCATCAATGCTCACTGAAAAATAAGCGGCAATTGAGTAAAGAGTATAGGTGTCGGGTATGGATTCGCCTCTTTCCCACTTAGAAACAGCTTTGTCACTGTAATTGAGCTGCTCAGCAAGCTCCTGCTGAGTAAGGCCGCGCTGCTTTCTGAGTTTATTCAGATTGTTGCCAAAGTTTTTTCTGAAATCTATTTCGTTTAACATAAAATCTCCGGGTTTTAATTATAAATATTTCTGACTTTCAGCCACAGCAAGCTGGTCACAGCGCTCATTTTCAGGGTGACCTGCATGGCCTTTAATCCACTCGATAGTAACATCGTGCTTTTCGGTCAGCGTTAAAAGCTCATCCCACAATTCAGGGTTAAGCGCAGGCTTTCTGTCTTTCTTTCGCCAGTTGTTTGCCTTCCATGAGGCAGCCCATCCGAGGTTTATTCCGTTGGCTACATATTGTGAGTCCGTTATTATCCTCACTCGGCAGGGTACCTTGAGAGCCTTTAAGCCTTCTATAACAGCTGTGAGCTCCATGCGATTATTGGTGGTCTGGGCTTCACCGCCGCTGAGCTCCTTGCGTTTGCCCTGATAATCGAGGATAGTTCCCCAGCCACCTGCACCGGGATTGCCTGAGCAGGCGCCGTCTGTATATATTGTAACTTCTTTCATTGAGTTTGTCTCCGATCAATCTTTGCTTTATTTTATCATAAAATTTAATCAATATCAACAAATTGTATTAAAACTTTTTCTTAGAAAAACATCTTGATTTATTTCGCAGTGAGTGTATAATAGTTATTGATGAAAAGGAAAGGAATGAAAACAATGAAAGAAAACGTTACTATATTTGATCATCCTCTTATTTTGCATAAGCTCTCAATTCTCAGAGATAAAAACACTCCTTCAAAGGATTTCAGAGCTCTTGTTTCAGAGATTGCCACTCTTATGTGCTATGAAGCAACACGCGATCTGCCTACAGAGGAAATTGAAATTGAAACTCCCATATGTAAAACAAAGGTTAAGCATATCGCAGGTAAAAAGATGGCTATCGTGCCCATACTCAGAGCAGGTCTTGGCATGGTTGAGGGTGTAAGCGCTCTCGTGCCGTCAGCCCGTATAGGCCACATTGGTCTTTATCGCGATGAGGAAACCCTCACACCTGTTGAATATTATTGCAAGCTGCCCAAGGATATAGGCGAAAGAGATGTTTTTGTTGTTGACCCCATGCTTGCAACAGGCGGCTCAGGCATAGATGCTGTTTCTCAGATTAAGCTTCGTAATCCCCGTTCAATCAAATTTATGTGCATTATTGCTGCACCCGAAGGCATTGAGGCCTTCACAAAGGCACACCCTGATGTTCCTGTTTACTGTGCCGCACTTGATGAAAAGCTCAATGAAAAGGGATACATTGTGCCCGGCCTCGGCGATGCCGGTGACAGAATATTCGGCACCAAATAAGCATATCTTTAATTTATCTGTCGGTACTATGTGTGCCGGCAGGTTTTTCTTTATCGGGGGAATAGGCGGTGGCGGGAAGCTTCGGCGGCTCCACCTGGGCTTCGCCCGGGGCGCGGCGACAAGTCGCCGCGAAAATCGCTGCGCGATTTTGTGGAGCCGCCGCACACCGTTAACTTTAAAATAATTTCATGAATTGCGATTTTCCTTGACATAGCTGTTAAAAAATAGTATTATAAACTATAATGGTTTACTATGGGTAAATATTGTTAAATATATATCAGACAGTTAATATACAAATTCAGATGCTTATAAAATCACGAAAGGAGTGTAATGTTATTTAATGAGCGAAAACAATCAGAATCAGGTAAAATCAAAGAACAATATGTCAAAAAATAAAAGCAAAACAAAACCATTCAATTTTAAGAAAAAGAAGCCTCAGACAAAAAAGACTCTTGAAAGTAAAGTCAATGATGCAAAAGCAGCAGTTAACGATATCAGGCTTTACGAAAAAATAGAAGCTGAGCCTCAGAAGAAAAAGCAGCCTGCACAGAGCACTAAAAAAACTCAGCCGAATAAGAAAAACGCTGAGAATAAAACTCAGGCTCCGAAAAAGCAGAGTACTAAAAAAGAGGCTGCTAAGGCTGAAAAGAAAAAGCTTCCCATCAAGGTGTCATTTCTCGGAGGTCTTGGTGAGGTAGGTAAGAATATCACCTTGTTTGAATATGACGGTGATATGATTCTCATCGACTGCGGTCTCGCATTCCCCGATGAGGATATGCCGGGTGTTGATATTGTTATTCCCGATTTCACTCACCTTGAAAAGAACATTGATAAAATTAAGGGTATATGCATCACACACGGCCACGAAGACCATATAGGCGGACTTGCTTATCTGCTTAAAAAGATGAATATTCCCGTTTACAGCACAAGGCTGACAAACGGTCTTATCGAGGGCAAGCTTCGCGAGCACAACCTTCTCGACAGTGCAAAGCTCAACGTTGTGTCACCCGGTCAGACGGTTAATCTCGGCAATTTCAGAGTTGAATTCATTCATGTCAACCATTCAATTCCCGATGCAGTCGGCTTTGCAATTATGTGTGACGGCGGCACTATCGTTCACACGGGTGACTTCAAAATTGACTCAACACCCATTGACGGCGGCATGATTGATATAGCACGTTTCTCTGAGCTGGGCAAAGAAGGGGTACTGTGTATGATGGCAGACTCTACCAATGCTGAAAGACAGGGCTATACCGAAAGTGAAAGCAAGGTCGGTGCCTCATTTGAACTTTTATTCAGACGTGCCGAAAACAGAAGAATTATCGTTGCCACATTCGCTTCAAATATTCACAGAGTGCAGCAGATAATCAATGTTGCCGAAAAGTCAGGCAGAAAGGTTGCTCTTTCAGGCAGAAGCCTTGAGAATGTTGTTGCTGTTGCATCAGAGCTTGGTTATCTTAATGTACCTGAAGGAATTCTCATAAAGCTGGATATGATCAAGCATTACACCGACAGTGAGCTTGTGCTTATAACAACAGGCTCACAGGGTGAACCCATGTCGGCTCTGACAAGAATGGCAATGCGCGATCACAGAAAGGTTTCCATAACCCCGAATGATTACGTTATTATTTCAGCAACTCCCATACCCGGCAACGAAAAAACTGTCAGCAGAGTTGTCAATGAGCTGATAAAGCTTGGTGCCGAGGTTGTTTATGAAAAAATGTATGATGTTCACGTTTCAGGCCATGCCTGCCGTGAGGAGCTTAAGCTTATGCTCGGCATCATAAAACCCCAGTATTTTATTCCCGTTCACGGTGAAGCAAAGCATCTTCTCAAGCATGCAGAGCTCGCTGAATCTATGGGAATTCCGTCAGAAAATATTCTTCTTGCTGACAACGGTTCACTTATCGAAATCAGCACCAAGCACATAAAACGCATCGGCAGTGTACCTGCAGGCCAGACTCTTATTGACGGCTCAGGTGTGGGTGATGTGGGCAGCACTGTTCTTCGTGACAGAAAGCACCTTGCCGAAGACGGTATAATAATCGTCGTTGCGTGCATGGATTCATCAACAGGCGAGCTCGTTTCAGGTCCCGATATAGTTTCAAGAGGTTTTGTCTTCGTTAAAGAATCGGGCAACCTTATGGATGATGCACAGGCAACTGCTTATGACACAATTATGAGATGTCACGACAGAAACATCTATGATTGGGGCGCAATCAAGGGCAGACTTCGCGATGACCTTTCACGCCTCATGTATGAAAAAACAAAACGTTATCCTATGATACTTCCCATATTTATGGAGAATTAAGAAATGAAAAAACTTTGGAAGATATATGACTTATCTTTAATATTTATTGTTATCGGCATTTTCTTCTGCGGAGTTACGGCCACATTCAGCTATATTATTTCTGCAGTTGAGCTTGTGCTCTTAATTGCATATGCTGCAGGTAAATATATCTATTTCAAAACCAACGAAGAAAAGCTTCTCTTCAAGGTCAAGGCTGTCACTGAAGAGCTTGATTTTTCTGATGGCAAGGCATTTTCAATTTTGACAATTCCCTGCATAGTGGTTGAAAAAGACGGCGGCATTATATGGCTCAACGATAGCTTCAGGTCTGCATTCAGGCTGACAGAGGATATGGTTGTTGACAATCTTAAAGATCTGCTCAGAAAAAACAGTATTGATAAGCTTCTTGAAGGCAGAGGCTGCAAGCTTCGCACAGACGGAATGTATTTCTCTGTTTATTCAAGTGAAGTTACGGTTGACGATGAGCTCGTTTATCTGCTTTATTTCTTTGACGAAACCGAATTGCGCATCACAGAAAAGGAGTTTATCGACACAAGACCGTCAATTATGCTTACGGTGCTTGATAATGCTGATGAAATCTACGCAGAATTCAAAGAAAGTGACTGTGCAGCCATTTTCTCAAAGACTGAACAGATGATAGAGGAGTGGGTCAGCTCATACGGCGGACTCTGCCGAAAGTATTCGAATGTGCGTATGCTTATTTTTCTTGAAGAGAGAGCACTGCAGAGAATGATAAGTGATAAATTCACAATTCTTGATAAAATGAGAGAGTTTACCTATGACGGCAAGAGCACCGATTTGACACTGAGCATCGGCATCGGACACGAAAAAGACCTCAATGAGAGCAACAATTCCGCAAGGCAGGCTCTTGATATGGCTCAGAGCCGAGGCGGAGATCAGGTTGCAATCAAAGAGGGTACTCAATATCAGTTTTACGGCGGTGTTTCATCAGGCCGTGAAAAGAAAAACAAGGTCAGAACCCGTCTTGTTGCAGGCACTGTTGCTGAAATGATCAAGGAAAGTGACAACGTGCTTATTATGGGTCACAGATTTTCTGATTTCGACTCCTTCGGCTCTGCGGTGGGTATGCACTGTATTGCATCTCATTTCGGCAAAGAGTGCAATATTGTTGTCAACAGAAGAAACACCCTTGCAGCACCTCTTATTGATTTGTTTATTGATGAAAAGGGTGAGGGCATAGTTATTTCACCCGAAAAGGCGCTGACTAAAAAGGGCAGAAACACACTTGTTATTGTTGTTGACACGCACAAGAGTGATTTCACCGATTGCCCCGAGCTTCTTGTGAACACTGAAAAAATCATGGTTATTGACCATCACAGAAAAAGTGTTGATTTCATTGAAAATTCGGTGCTGTTTTATCATATGCCCAACTCATCATCGGCAAGTGAAATGGTCACCGAAATCGCACAGTATGTGGATTCAAAGCCTGTGCTTGACAAGTTCTCATCCCTTGCACTGTTTTCGGGCATTATGCTTGACACAAGAAACTTCATCCTCAGAGCAGGTGTGCGTACCTTTGAGGCTGCAGCATATCTTCGTTCACGCGGCGCGAGCACAGTTGACAGTAAAAAGCTGTTTTCAAATGATATGGACATCTTCAGAAGCAGAAATTCAATTATTGATGAGGCCGAAACTTATAAGGAGTGTGCTGTTTCAGTTGCTCCCGATGGAATTGAAAACGTCAGACTCGTCACATCTCAGGCGGCTGACGAAATGCTGAATATTGAAGGCGTGAAGGCATCATTTGTTCTTTATGGCAGTGCTGACGGTGTCAACATTTCTGCCCGTAGCTACGGTGAAATGAACGTTCAGCTTATAATGGAAAGTCTTGGCGGTGGCGGTCATCAGACAATGTCTGCATGTCAGCTGGCTGATACGGATATTGAAAAAGCCAGTGCTGAGCTTAAAAAAGCTATTGACAATTATTTAAGTAATAATATCGGAGGTAAAATAAAATGAAAGTAGTATTAAAACAGGACGTAAAGGGTCTTGGTAAAAAAGGCGAACTTGTTAACGCAAGTGACGGTTATGCAAGAAACTTCCTTTTCCCTAAAAATCTTGCAGTTGAAGCAAATGCTCAGAATATGACCGAGCTTAAAAACCGTGAGCAGGCTGAAAAGTACAAGGTGGCAACAGAAACAGCTGCTGCTAAGAAGGCTGCTGAAGAAATGAACGGCAAAACAATTGTTATCACTGCAAAAGCAGGTGCCAACGGCAAGCTTTTCGGCAGTGTAACCGCTAAGGAAATTGCTGAAAAAATTGAAAAGGATTTCGGAGTAAAGACAGATAAGAGAAAGATTACTGTTGAAGATATCAAGCAGTTCGGAACATTCCCCTTTGAGATAAAGCTCTATCAGGGTGTAACTGCAAAGCTTTTTGTTCGCGTTGGTGAATAATTTTTAAATCCAGATGTAAAAAATGAGGTGAGTTTAATGGACAGAGACAGAACAGTTACTTCAATTGATGATGTTAATATGCCTTATTCTCTTGAAGCTGAACAAGCCGTACTTGGTTCTGTTCTCATTGACCCTGCTTGTATCACTCAGGTTAATATAGCCATAAGACCCGATTATTTCTATCTGCCTCAGCATAAAGCTATCTTCACAATTCTTCAGGAAATTGATGCCCTTGGCGGCAAAATAGATCCTCTTATAGTGCTTGAAAAGCTCAAGGAGGAAAAGATTTATGATGATGCCGGTGGCAAACAGTACCTCTTTCAGTTGGCTGAATCAGTGCCTACAACTGAAAACGTTGAGGCATATTGCCGCATAATACGTGAGCAGTATTATAAGAGGTCACTTATCAATGTTTCAAAAAATATAATTGACGATGTTGTCACCTCCGGTGAATCTGCAGATTCACTTCTTGAAGAGGCTGAGCAGAAAATTTATGATATCCGTCAGGGCAAGGTAACAAAAGGCCCTTCAAAAATCGGCGATATAATTGTTAATGAAGTTTATGATAAGCTTCAGAAGCTCAGCGGTGCCGATAAGGATAAATATAAGGGCTACACAACAGGCTTTATTGATCTTGATAAGGCAATTACAGGTCTTAACAAGTCTGACCTTGTTATTATCGGTGCCCGTCCTGCTATGGGTAAGACCAGTCTTGCACTTAACCTTGCAAGAAACACTGCAATGATGGGCAAAAAGAAGGTGCTTTTCTTCTCTCTTGAAATGACCAAGGAGCAGCTCGCACAAAGAGTACTCTCAACAGAAGCAAGAGTTGAAAGCACAAAGATGAGAACAGGTAACATAACAGGTGATGAATGGGCAAAGCTTGCAACTGCAACTGCTCTTCTTTCAAACTGTGAATTATATTTTGATGACACATCGAATATGACAGTTTCTGAAATGAAATCAAGAATCAGACGTCTGCGCGATGTTGATGCGGTTTTTGTTGACTACCTTCAGCTTATGAAGAGTGGCTCAAGAGTTGAAAGCCGTGTTCAGGAGGTTTCTGAAATCACACGAAATCTGAAGCTTATGGCAAAAGACCTCAACATTCCCGTTGTTGTGCTGGCACAGCTTGCCCGTTCAACCGAAGGCAGAGGCAAGTGTCACAAGCCGCAGATGGGTGACCTTCGTGAATCAGGATCAATCGAGCAGGATGCTGATATTGTTATCATGCTTTACAGAGACGAATATTATGCTTCCGAAAAGGATGCACCACCCGATGAAGAAAGACCGGCTATCAATGAAGCCGAATTCATCATATCCAAAAACCGTCATGGTCCCACAACAACAATCAAGGTTGCATGGAACGGTGACTATACTCTCTTCTCAAACCTGGAGCAGATTAGAAATGATATGTAAGGTTAAAGCCACAATTCTCAGGCACGCAATGCTTGAAAACGTCAGAAGTGTTGCCGTCGGTGTTTCAGGTGGAGCAGATTCCATGTGCCTTCTTCATATTTTAAATAGCTTTAAGGAAGAATATGGTATAATCCTCAAGGCCGTTCACATCAACCACGGCATCAGAGGCGATGAGGCACTGCGCGACGAAAATGTTGTCAGGGAATTTTGTGAAAAGCTGGGAACGGAGCTTCTCGTTTTTCATAAAGATATACCGTACCTTGCCAAGCAGGCGGGGCTTGGTGAAGAGGAATGTGGCAGAAAAATCCGTTATGAGTGTTTTCGTCAGGCAGGGTGTGATGCTGTTGCAACTGCCCACAGTCTTTCTGACAGCATTGAAACTGTTATGTTCAATCTTCTCAGAGGCACAGGAACAAAGGGACTTTGCGGTATTCCTCCCGTAAGACAGGGTAACATAATCAGACCTTTAATTGAGTGCAGCAGAGAAGAAATCGAAAAATACTGCACTGATAACGGAATATCTTATGTTACCGACAGCACTAATCTTTCTGATGATTACAGCAGAAACTTCATAAGACATAACATCGTTTCTGAGTTCGGCAGTGTCAATGAAAACTATAGAAGCAATATTGCCGATGCACTTTCGATTCTCAGAACAGAAAACTCTTTTATTGAGCAGTGTGCTCAAGAGCTTATCTCAAAAGCGAAGTGCGATGAAGGTTACCGCTGTGACATTTTCAGAAGTGCCCATAAGGCTGTTGTGCTCAGAGCAATCACTATGCTTCTCAAGCAGAATATGACTAAAAGCACAGAAAAAAAACATGTTGAGCTGGCATGGCAGATAATATCTGAGGGTGAAGGCAAAATTGAACTGTCAAAGGACTTGTTTATTTGCTGCAAGAGTGATATAATATCCTTCCGTAGCGGCTCTCAGCAGGCCGTAGTTCAATGGGAATGCTGTGAAAAAGACGGCAGATTTCATACGCCGTACGGCACATTTTCGTTGACAGAATACTGCACCGCTGATTTATATTGCAAGGATGCCATAAACGGCGATATGTTAAACGGTACTCTTGAAATGACAAGCCGACGTCAGGGCGACAGCTTTTCGTCTGCGAAAAGAAAGGTCACCAAGAGTCTGAAAAAACTTTTTAATGAGGATAAAATCCCTGAAGAAAAAAGGGGAGAGCTTGCAGTTCTTCGCCACAACGGCGAGCTTGTGTGGCTTGAAGGCTACGGCTGCGACGCAAAATATTCCCCCGAAAAAAACACGGAAAAAGTATTTATAATAAAAAAGGAAGGTTAAACTATGCATAAGGATGTAGAAAGAGTTCTTTTCAGCGAAAAGGAGCTAAGCACAATTGTTGAAAGAATAGCTACTGAAATTACAAGGGACTATGAGGATAAAAATCTTCTTCTTGTCTGTGTTCTTAAGGGCTCAGTCTGCTTTATGGCTGACCTTATGCGCAAGATTAACCTTGATTATAAAATTGAATTTCTCAGAGCAAAGAGCTATCTTGCAGGCTGCAGTGAATCCTGCGGAGAGGTTGAAGTCAGAAGCGAAATCACTAATCTTAGTGAATATGACGTGCTTATAGTCGAGGATATCTTCGACAGTGGCAGAACTCTTCAGAAGGTTACTGCAAAAATGCTTGAGGACGGCGCAAGAAGTGTCAGATGCTGCAGTCTTCTTGATAAGCCTGAAAGACGAGCACAGGAGGTTACTCTTGCTCTTGACTATGTCGGCGAACAGATTCCCAATGAATTTGTTGTCGGCTACGGTCTTGACTTCGATGAAAACTACAGAGGTCTTCCTTATGTAGGCATACTTAAAAGAGAAGCCTATGAATGCTGAATGATTTAACCAAGGAGTGATTATATATTGGATAACAATAACAACAAGAACGCCAAACCTAATTTACCTCAGGGCGTCAGCAAGTGGGGAAATCTGCTTTATATAATTGTACCCGTTCTGCTTATCGTTGCAATTGCATCTTTTATGGGTACTCAGAATAAAGATGAAGCCCCTAAATATTATCAGATAGTTGAGCAGTTCCGCAGCGGTGACATAAGTGAATTTAAGCTCAACCTTTCAAGCGGTGCTCTTGAGTACGTTGTAAAGGGAGAGGAAAAGGTAACAAAATATGTTGTGCCCAACGTTGATATTTTCCTTAATGACGTTCATAACTATATAACTGAATATAATCTTGCTAACCCTGATGCCAAGATTAAATATGACTATATCAGAGGTTCAAACTCTGCAGTGTGGGCAAGTGTTCTGCCTTCAGTGCTTATGACTGTTCTGCTTGTGGGTATGCTCTTTTATATCTACCGCAAAATGGGTCAGAATATGCAGAATGAGAGCAACCATGCTCTTTCATTCGGCAAGGCAAGAATCAAGCTCGGCAAAGATGAAAAACGCAAAACAACCTTTAAGGATGTTGCAGGTGCTGACGAAGAAAAGGAAGAGCTTGCAGAAATTGTCGACTTCCTTCGTTCACCTGAAAACTATCAGGCACTCGGCGCAAGAATCCCTAAGGGTGTGCTCCTTGTCGGCCCTCCGGGCACAGGTAAGACACTTCTTGCCAGAGCTGTTGCAGGCGAAGCAGGTGTTCCCTTCTTTTCAATTTCAGGTTCTGATTTCGTTGAGATGTATGTCGGTGTCGGTGCTTCACGTGTAAGAGACCTTTTTGACCAGGCAAAGAAAAACTCACCTTCAATTCTTTTCATCGATGAAATTGATGCCGTGGGCAGACACAGAGGTGCCGGTATGGGCGGCGGCCACGATGAAAGAGAGCAGACTCTTAATCAGCTTCTCATCGAAATGGACGGTTTCGGTGCAAACGAAGGCGTTATCATTATTGCCGCAACAAACAGACCTGACATCCTTGACCCTGCACTTTTAAGACCGGGCAGATTTGACCGTCAGCTCACTGTCGGCAGACCTGACATTAAGGGCAGAGAAGATATACTTAAGGTTCACGCAAGAAACAAGCCTCTTGCTCCCGATGTCAGCCTCAGAACGATTGCAAAGTCAACTGCAGGCTTCACAGGTGCTGACCTTGAAAATCTTCTCAATGAAGCTGCTCTTCTTGCTGCAAGACGCAAGAAAAAGGCAATTACAATGACTGAAATTGAAGAAGCAACAACAAAGTGCATTGTCGGCACAGAAAAGAAATCACACAAGATAAGCGATAAGGAAAAGAAGCTTACTGCTTATCATGAGGCAGGACACGCGCTGGCTTCATATTTCACAGAGGGTCAGGACCCTGTTCACGAGATTTCAATTATCCCCAGAGGTATGGCAGGCGGCTATACAATGTATCTGCCTGAAGAGGATAAGAACTATGTGTCAAAAACCGATATGCTCGGCAAAATTCTCACACTTCTCGGCGGACGTGTTGCTGAGGCAGTGGCACTCGGTGATATTGCAACAGGTGCTTCAAACGACATTGAAAGAGCAACCGAAATTGCAAGAGATATGGTTATGCGCTACGGTATGAGCGAGAAGCTCGGCCCCATTTCCTACACGTCGGGCGACAGAGAGGTTTTCCTCGGAAAAGATTACGGCAGCACAAAGAATTACTCCGAAAATATTGCTGCTGATATTGACAGCGAAATCAAGAGCATTATCACTGATGCTTATAACAAGTGTGAAGCTATCATAAGGGCTCATCAGGATAAGCTCACTGAGGTTGCCGAATATCTTATTGAAAACGAAAAGGCTGACCGTGAAACCTTTGAAGCTATTATGAAGGGTGAATTCATCAAGCCTGAAGAAATACCCGAAGAAGCTGTTTCAGAAGAAACAGACGCTACAGAAGAATAATACATTGTTCCCTCTTTTGCTGTAAAGAGGGAATTTTTTTGTACTGACAATTTAAAATCCCCCTTGTTATAAATAAAACTTTGTGATATAATTTATATTGATTAAATATGTAACAGTCTCTTTTGGAGGTTTTCTATGCTTGAATATATCAAACTTATAATTCTTGCCCTTGTCTGCGGCGTGACAATGCCTTTGCCTGTTTCATCGGCATCCCATTTCAGCATACTCAATTACTCAATGAATTTCGTTTCCGATGAACGGTATATCAGCTTTTATTACGGAGTTTTCGGCATTGTTTTTTCAGTCGTCATTTTCATAATGCTTCGCAAAATTTATTTCAAAAGCCTCAAGGCTCTTTTCACAAGAGACAAAGCAAAGCTTGAGAGCAATAAGCTGATGCCCTATAAGCCATTGGTTAAAAATATGTTTATTTCAATTCTGCCCATGGCTTTATTGTTTATCCCTGTTGATAAGGACACACTTGTTATTGATTACTCCGACAAATTCCTCACAGGCAACTCCTTGTTTCTTGTTGCTGCAGCTTCAGTTGTGAATGCGCTTGTGCTCGTTGTCGCAATATGGTATACCAACCAGAAGGCTAATGCACTCAAGAGAGTCAGCGACCCTAAAAGTACACTTCGAATGGCTGTTTATCAGGTGATTTCTTACGTGGTACCCGGCTTTTCACACGTGGGCTCAGGCGGTGCAAATATGCTTATCTGCGACGTCAACCCGAGAGTCATTGTCAGAGAGGTTTATCTTTATCTTGCGCCTCATATGTTTATCATAAGTGTTTTCAAGGTTGTCAGAGCGATAATTAATGATGTTATTGTCGATATTGTACCCCTTGCAGTTGCAGTTGTTCTTTTCGCTGCCGCAGCATTTTTGTGTGTACACCTTGTAGGCAAATTCAATCTCAGAAAGCTTTTTCCGCTCTTTGCCGTTTACAGCTTTGTTATAGGCGTACTTGCGGCAGTTGTTACATTCGTTATATAAAGAGGTTTAAAATATGGCTAACACAAAATCTAAATCCGGCAAAGGCACCGGAAATAAAAAAACTACCGGAAAGGGCAGCACGGCAAAAAAGAAGCCTGCTGCAAAGAAGGGCAAGAAGTCAAGCTATGTCAGTTCAAAAACCGGTGTGCGTGTGCCTTTCAGTGAGCAGTATTATAATGCAATTATGCTCAGCTACCTTCTTGGCGGCGGACTTATGTTTTTCCTTGCTGTTATCAAGGGCTCAAATTTCTGGACAGGCATAAGAAGCACGTTCTTCAGTGTGTTCGGTACTGCACTTTATCTTCTTGTTATTCAGACAATTGTCATCGGTGTTAGAATGGCACTTCATAATCTGAAAAGAAGTCTGCTTGTGACAAACATATTCGGTTTCCTTTTGAACGGCAGTGTTGCGGGCATCATACACCTTATTATGAACTCTGCCGAAAACACAACCTTTGCCGAACAGCTTAAAGCAACTGCCGCTGCAGCATGGCAGACAGGCCAGGGTGAATTCAGCTTCACAGGCGGCATTATAGGTGCACTTTTCGGTGGCGGCCCTCTCTTTGCCTGTGGCAAGGGCGGAGCATTCGTAATTGTTATTGCCCTTTGCCTTGTGAGCCTTTTCTTCCACATCGGCATAGAAACCAACTCCCTTGGTGAAAGTGTTTCAGGCGCTATCAACGAAGGCAAAAACAAGCTTGACGAAAGTGCTGAAAACATCAAGGTCAGAAATGCTGAAAGACAGCGTATCCGTGCTGAAAAGATGGAAGAAGAAAAGCGCAGACGCGAAGAAGAGGAAAAGCAAAAGCAGGCTGAAAGTTTTGATTTCAATGACACAGAAATTGAGCTTGATCCTGAAAATATGACTGACCGTGAAACAGGCATACCTCTTCGCTCAATGAAAAGATTTTATCCCGATGATAAGGTTTTCAATTTTGACGATAAAAAAGAAAGTGAAGTTTCAGGCAAGGGCGTCAAGCTCAGCTCCTACGATTTCATTTCAGACGGCAGCAACGCCAAAACTCCGCGAATGCCTCATAAGAGAACTCCCGTTGAAGAAAAGCTTGCAGATTTAATCGGCACAGATGCACCCGGTGAAAAGCCCTCAGTTGCAGCAGATGCGAAGGAAACTCCCGAAGTCGCTCCGATCACCGATGAAGACGATATCATCAAAAAGGCAGTTGAAAGTGCTGACGAAAGCCTCAAGAAAAACAAAACTGAGGTTGAAAACTATAAGCAGGAAAAGAAAAAGCGCAACTACGTGCTGCCTCCGATTGACTGCCTTAATCAGCCTGAATTCACATCAAGTGAAGGCTTTGCAAATGAAATGCAGTCAACCTCAAAGAAGCTTGTTGAGGTGCTTTCATCGTTCGGTGTTGAAACAAAGCTTGTGGGCATCAGCAGAGGCCCCTCAGTTACAAGATATGAGCTTTCACCGGCTCCCGGTGTTAAAATCAGCAAGATAACAAACCTTGCTGACGACATTGCCCTCGGTCTTGCTTCAAGCGGTGTGCGTATCGAAGCTCCCATACCTAACAAATCTGCTGTCGGCATTGAAGTACCCAACAAGAGCCGTTCAACGGTTACACTTCGCGAAATCATCTCCTCGGCAGAGTACAAGAAGCACGCAGGCAAGCTCCTGACAGTCGCTCTCGGCAAGGATATCACAGGTAACGTCAACTGTGCCGACCTTTCAAAGATGCCTCACCTTCTTATTGCAGGTACCACAGGCTCAGGTAAGTCCGTTTGCCTTAACTGTATGATTACAAGCATTCTTTATAATGCTACTCCCACTCAGGTCAAGCTTCTTATGATTGACCCCAAGCAGGTTGAATTTACTGTCTATAACGGCATTCCTCATCTTCTTGTTCCTGTTATTACCGACGCGAGAAAGGCTGCAGGCTCCCTTGCATGGGCTGTCAGCGAAATGGATAACCGCTACAAGGCATTCTCAAACTGCGGTGTCAGAGATATCGGCGGCTTCAATAAATATGTGCAGTCACATCCCGAAATGGAGCCCATGCCTCAGATTGTTATTTTCATCGACGAGCTTAATGACCTTATGATGGTGTCACCCAAAGAGGTTGAAGATTCTATCTGCCGTCTTGCACAGAAGGCAAGAGCTGCAGGCATGCACTTGGTTGTTGCAACCCAGAGACCTTCAGTTGACGTTATCACAGGTGTTATCAAGGCTAATATTCCTTCAAGACTTTCACTTTCAGTTTCATCACAGGTTGACTCAAGAACAATTCTTGACTGCATCGGTGCTGAAAACCTTCTCGGCAACGGTGATATGCTCTTCAGCCCTGTGGGCATCACAAAGCCTGTGCGTATTCAGGGCGCATATCTCAGCGATGAAGAAATTGAAAGAATTGTTACATTTATCAAGAGTCAGGAAAATGCCGAATACGACGACGATATTATGTCCGAAATCGAGCGTAATGCCGCTGCTGATAATTCTTCAAAGAAGAAGGGTGGCGGAATGGCTTCTGCTTCTGACGAAGGCGGAAACTATGATGCTCTTATTGAAGATGCCATGGATCTTGTCACTCTCGGCGATATTGCTTCAACAACGGCAATTCAGCGAAAGCTCGGTGTAGGCTACGCAAGAGCAGGCCGAATTATGGACCAGCTTGAAGAGCTTGGCTTTGTTGGTGCCGCTGAAGGCAATAAGCCCAGAAAGGTGCTTGTGTCACGTGCACAGTATCTTGAAATGAAGGCTGCAGGTAATGAGCCTGAATCTGCACCTGAAGACTACGACATTTTTTCAGATTAAAACAAAGGAATAGGGCAGGGATTTATCTCTGCCCTAATAAAGATTTATTATGAGTGAATTTTTACCTATTAATAAGCAGGATGCTTTAAACAGAGGCTGGGATGAGGTTGACTTCGTTTATGTTATAGGCGATGCCTATGTTGACCATCCCTCCTTCGGTCATGCTATTATATCAAGAGTTCTGGAATATAACGGCTTCACTGTGGGATTTATTTCTCAGCCTGACTGGCACAGTTGTGAGCCCTTTAAGGAATATGGCAGACCGCGTCTCGGATTTTTAGTGTCTTCGGGCAATATAGACTCAATGGTTGCCCATTACACCGCAGCAAAGAAAAAGCGCAGTGAGGATGCATATACCCCGGGAGGAAAAGCAGGCGCAAGACCTGACAGAGCAGTTATTGTTTACTGTAACCGCATACGCGAGGCCTACGGCAGTGTACCCATAATCATCGGCGGACTTGAAGCATCTCTTCGCCGCTTTGCACATTATGACTATTGGGATGACAAAATCAGACGCAGCATACTTTTGGATTCGGGCGCTGACCTTATCTCGTACGGTATGGGCGAAAAGAGCATCACCGAAATTGCCGAAAGGCTGAGAATGGGTGAGGATATTTCTTCAATAAGAGATGTCAGAGGTACCTGTTATGTCTGTGATGTCACTGAAACTCCGCTGACAGGTGCAGAATGTCCCTCATTTGAAAACGTTATCAAAAGCAAAAAGGAATATGCAGTTTCCTGCCGGATTCAGCAGGACGAGCAGGATCATATAAGAGGCAAGCTGATTAAACAGCGCCACGGTAACAAAATGCTTGTGCAGAATCCTCCCATGGAGCCGCTTTCACAGCCTGAGCTTGATGAAATATATAATCTTCCCTTTATGCGCACATACCATCCGTCATATAAAAAAGACGGCGGAGTGCCGGGAATAGAAGAGGTCAGTTTTTCTATAACTCATAACAGAGGATGCTTCGGTGGCTGCAACTTCTGCTCAATTGCCTTTCATCAGGGCAGATATGTCACTTCAAGAAGCAAGCAGTCTGTGCTGAAGGAGGCAGAGCTGCTGACAAAGTTGCCCGACTTCAAGGGCTATATCCACGATGTTGGCGGACCGACCGCAAACTTCCGTCAGCCCTCATGCGAAAAGCAGAAAAAGGCGGGTCTTTGCAAGGGTAAGCATTGCCTTGCGCCAAAGGTTTGTCCTAATCTTAAGGCAGACCACAGTGAATATATAGACATTCTCCGCGATATGAGAAAAATCAAGGGTATTAAAAAGGTGTTTATCCGTTCGGGTATTCGTTATGACTATATGCTCAGCGACCCCGATGAAACCTTTTTCAAGGAGCTTATACGTTACCACGTCAGCGGTCAGCTGAAGGTTGCGCCTGAGCACTGCAGTGCCGTCGTTCTCGAAAAAATGGGTAAGCCCTATATCGACACCTATGTGAGGTTTTCACAGAGATATTTCGAGCTTTCAAAGAGTGCAGGCAAGGAGCAATATCTTGTGCCTTACCTTATGTCGTCACATCCGGGCTCACGCCTTGAAGACGCAATTGAGCTGGCACTTTTCCTTAAAAAGAGAAAAATCAGACCCGAGCAGGTGCAGGATTTCTATCCCACCCCGGGCACAATTTCAACCTGTATGTTCTACACGGGCCTCGACCCGTACACCATGAAAGAGGTCTTTGTTGCTAAAACGCCCGAAGAGAAGGCCATGCAGCGCGCACTTCTTCAATATTACAACCCTGCCAATAAGGAGATAATCACCAAAGCACTGAAAAAAGCAGGTCGCTTTGACCTGATAGGTGACGGTGAAAAATGTCTTGTTAAGGGTAACGCGTCAAAGAAAGCGACTTACGGCAAGGCAAGACCCGCCGACAAAAACAGATACGGAGGAAAGAATTATGGCAAGAAGAAAAAGTAAAAAACAGACTAAAAAGCTTATCGGTATCATAGTCGCAATTATTCTGGCTTTTCTTGCATATGAAGCCAAGGATATTGCAACTGTCAGTATGGGGGACAGTGACTTTTCAAAGGGCGATGCAGTTTATGTTCACTTTATTGATGTAGGTCAGGGCAGTGCAACACTTATCCAGAAGGGCACAACAGGTGTCATTATCGATGCAGGCGAAAAAGACTACGGTGAAGCTGTTGTCGATTATCTTAAGAATGCAGGCATAACTGAAATCGAGGTTGCAGTTGCTTCACATCCCCATTCGGACCATATAGGCGGTCTTGATGAGGTAATCAATGCCTTCCCGACAGATAAAATCATTCTTCCCGAGCTCAGCTATGAAAACACTCCGACAACAAGAGTCTATGAAGATTTGCTCGAGGCAATTTATGATAACGGAACAACCGCCGAATTCATTTTCGATGAGGCTTATCACGTGAATTTTGATGAAAATATTACCCTCAGAATTATTGCTCCCGTTGAGCAGAGTGATAATCTTAATGATATGTCTCTCATTTGCTATGCGGAAGCCTTCGATTCCGGCTTTGCAGTGCTTGGCGATGCTGAAAAAGGTGAGCTTTCAAGTGTATATGATGAAACAATATATGATTTCAGCGCTGATGTTATTGCAATGGGACATCACGGCTCGAGCACATCGGTCTATAAGCCCTTCCTCAGTGCGGTTAACGCTGATGTAGCTGTTATATCCTGCGGCAAAGACAACAGCTACGGCCACCCGCATAAAGAGGCACTTGATTATATTCAGGCCAATGCAATGACCTGCCTTCGCACCGATGAAAGCGGCAATATTATTTTCAAAGTAACAGAAGAAGGCTACAGTCTTGTGAAATGAGGTGACGGCAGTGAACAAACCGCTTCTCAGAAAAATATTATATGCTTTGTCGGTTATACTGTTTGGCGCAATGACGGCAACTGTCAGCTATAACTATGCAGCTATGGAATGCTCGATTGCTCATCAGGGAGCCAGCGCACCGGCAAGTATTGCATTTCTCAGCTCAATACCTTTTATAATTATTATTGCTGTCTGCCTTATTATCGGCAGAGTACTCAGGGAGAAAGAATAATGGAAAAGCTTATTGTTGACAGAATAACCGAGGGCGTAGCTGTGCTTGAAAAAGAAGACAGAAGCCACACCGAAGTGCCCTTAAGCGATATCGGCCTTGAAATAAAAGAGGGGAGTGTCCTTCTTTTTGACGGTGAGAAATACACTGCCGATTCTGATGAAGAGGATGAAAGAAGAAAAAGAATCTTTGCCATGCAGGAAAGACTCAGAAAAAGACAGTGAAATTTAGCAGGAAAACTTCAAAAAATGCAATAAAAACTCTTGACTTAATCCCCGCGCTGTGCTATAATCTTTCGCGATAACGCACGCGTGGGGATTGGTGCGCCCGTTTGCATTCCGTCGGAGTGTGGCTCGCTTTAGAACCCGCGGTGGTTAAAAAAACGAAAAAAGGGAGGATATTACAATGTCAGTAGTATCAATGAAACAGCTCCTCGAAGCTGGCGTTCATTTCGGTCACCAGACCAGAAGATGGAATCCGAAAATGAGCAAGTACATCTATGTAGAAAGAAACGGTATCCACATCATCGACCTTCAGAAGACAGTGAAGAAGCTTGAAGAAGCTTACTCATTCATTCGTGAGGTTGCTGCAGACGGCGGCGAAGTTCTCTTCGTTGGCACAAAGAAGCAGGCTATGGATTCAGTTCGCGAAGAAGCTATCCGCGCAGGCATGCCCTACGTTAACGCACGTTGGCTCGGCGGTATGATGACTAACTTCGAAACAATCAAGAAAAGAATCAAGAGACTCGAACAGCTCAAGACAATGGAAGCAGACGGCACATTTGCTCTTCTTCCCAAGAAGGAAGTTATCAAGCTCCAGCTTGAAACAGAAAAGCTTGAAAAGTTCATCGGCGGTATCTCAGGCATGAAGAAGCAGCCCGCTGCACTCTTCATCGTAGACCCCAGAAAAGAAAAGATTGCTGTTGCTGAAGCTCACAAGCTCGGCATCCCCGTAGTTGCTATCGTTGACACAAACTGTGATCCCGACGAAGTTGATTACGTAATCCCCGGTAACGACGACGCTATCAGAGCTGTAAGACTTATTGCAGGCGCTATGGCTGATGCAGTTATCGAAGGCAGACAGGGCGAATCAAACGCTCCCGTAGCAGAAGAAGCAGCTGAAGAAGTTGCAGAAGTTGCTGCTGAATAATTTGACTTAAACCTTATACTATATATAGGAGGAATTTATTATGGCATTTACAGCTAAAGACGTACAGGCACTTCGTGAGAAGACAGGCGTTGGCATGATGGACTGCAAGAAGGCTCTTGTAGAAGCTGACGGTGATATTGATAAGGCAATGGACATCCTCAGAGAAAAGGGTCTTGCTTCAGCTACTAAGAAGGCAAGCCGTGTTGCTGCTGAAGGTATCGTTGCTGCTTACAATGACGGCAAGGCAGGTGCTCTTGTTGAAATTAACTGTGAAACAGACTTCGTTGCTAAGGGTGAACCCTTCGTTAACCTTGCTGCTAAGGTTGTTAAGACTGTTGTTGCTGCAAAGCCTGCTGATGTTGAAGCTCTTCTTGCTACAAAGGTAGTTGATTCAGATTTTACAGTTGAAGAAGAAGTTCAGGAGGTTTTCCTTGCTCTTCGTGAAAATATGAAGGTTCGTAGATTTGCTCTTGTTGAAGGTCACGTTGCAACATACATTCATGCCGGCGGTTCAGTTGGTGTTCTTGTTGCATTTGATGTTGACGATGACACAGCTGCAAAGGCTGAATTCGATGCAATGGGCAAAAACGTTGCTATGCAGATCGCAGCTATGAGCCCCGAATATCTCAGCAAGGCTGACATCTCAGACGAAGAACTCGCTAAGATGAAGTCAATCACAGTTGACAGCGCTCTCAATAAGCCTGATTCACTTCCCGTTCCCGTTCTCAACAGCCTTATCTCAGAAGCTGTTTCAGAAAAGAAGTGGAGCGACGAAGATATCGCAATTTACAACGGTCTTGATCAGAAGCAGAGAAAGAATTTCGTAAACTTCATTTCAGAGGCAGCATATGCTACTCTCGTTGAAATTGCACTTTCACATAAAGCAGAAATCGCTGAAAATAAGATCTTCGTTGGCCTTGTTCAGGGTCGTATTGCAAAGCAGATCAAGGAAATCTGCCTTCTCGAGCAGACATTCGTTCGTTCAGATCTCTTCGATGGCGATGTAAATGGTTATGTTAACTCAGTTGCTAAGGCTCTCGGCGCTGACATCAAGCTTTCAAGCTTTGTTCGTTTCGCTAAGGGTGAAGGCATTGAAAAGAAAGTTGACGATTTCGCAGCTGAAATCGCTTCAATGGTTAAATAAGTTAGTACCCATTAAATCCTCCTCAATTTTTGGGGAGGATTTTTTTGAAGAAAAATACAAATGTGAAGAGCGAAGAACAGCAAATTTTCTTTTTGAAAATATATGCAAAACCATTACATAAATATTCAATTTAT